>JAUVGM010000077.1 GCA_030593785.1 Gammaproteobacteria bacterium
ACATTCCAGGCGATTCGAATTTTTATTAACCAGGAGTTAGAAGATTTAAAAACGTGTTTAGCACAAGCGGTGGATCTTCTTGCTCCGGGTGGGCGCTTGGTTGTGATCAGCTTTCATTCTTTGGAAGACAGAATTGTAAAACGTTTTATTCGTGATCAGTGTAAAGGTGATGACTTTCCATTGGACTTACCTGTACAGCATGCGCAACTTAATCAAAATATGAAAATGATTGGTAAAGCGATTAAGTCAGGTAAAAAAGAATTAAGTGAAAATCCACGTGCACGTAGTGCGGTTATGCGTGTGGCAGAAAAGTTAGCGTGAAGTTAGTGATGATTTTAGCGTTGGTTGTTTTAGCTTCATCACTTGGGGTGGTGTATGCGAAACACCAATCACGAAAATTATTTGTAGAGTTAGATACATTAAAAAAAGAACGCGATGAAATGAATGTTGAATGGGGTCGTTTACAGTTAGAGCAAAGTACTTTAGCGACACATAGCCGTATTGAAAAGACGGCTAAGCAACGTTTAAAAATGGTTACACCAGAATACGAACAAGTTTTAATTGTGAGACCAGCAAAATAATAATGAGCAATCAAGTTCACAGTCCTGTCAGTCACTTCCGCCTACTTGTTGTAGTGGGAATTGTCTTTGCTGTGGCCGCGGTAATGTTATGGCGTGCGGTTGATTTGCATGTGTTGAATAAAGATTTTTTACAATCACAAGGTAATGCACGTTATATGCGTACCATGCCGGTTGCTGCACATCGAGGCGTAATCACAGATCGTCATGGAGAACCACTTGCTGTGAGTACACCTGTTGATTCAGTCTGGATTAATCCTGCTGAGTTTATGACAGCGAGAAACTCATGGGGAAAATTAACGAATTTACTTTCTTTAAAAATAGGAAAAGTGGAGCGTTTAGTTTTACAACGTGCAAAACGTGAATTTGTTTATTTAAAGCGACATATTCGTCCTGAGCTAGCTGATAAAGTTACAGCGTTAAATATTGCGGGTGTTTATTTGCAACGTGAATACCATCGTTATTACCCTGCCGGTGAAGTTGCTGCACATATTTTAGGTTTCACCAATATTGATGATGCAGGGCAGGAAGGACTTGAGCTTGCGTATAACGATTGGTTACGAGGCGAATCAGGTCGTAAAATGGTAATTAAAGATCGACTTGGTAGAACAATTAAACATGTGGAGTCAATCCAGACTGCACAACCTGGGAATGATTTAACCTTAAGTATTGATCGTCGTCTGCAATATCTAACCTATCGAGAATTAAAACGCGCCGTACTTCAATATAAAGCAAAGTCGGGTTCAGCTGTTATTTTAGATACAAAAACGGGTGAAGTATTAGCGATGGTAAATCAACCCTCGTATAACCCAAACAACCGTAGAAAACTAAAAAGTTCTCACTTACGTAATCGTGCTGTCACCGATGTATTTGAACCGGGTTCAACCATTAAACCGTTTACTGTTGCAGCAGCATTAGAAAGTGGGAAATTTAAATCTAATAGTGTTGTTAACACAAGCCCGGGTTATTTTCGTATCGGGAAATATGTTGTACAGGATGTTAAAAATTACGGGCGCATCAATTTATCTACCATTTTATCCAAATCAAGCAACATTGGTGCAAGTAAACTTGCATTGGCAATTTCTGCTAAAAACTTAACAGATGTACATACACGGATTGGGTTTGGTTTTTCTACAGGTAGCGGTTTCCCGGGTGAAGTGGGTGGAATAATTAATTTACCAACCGAAAAGCAACTGGTTGAGAGAGCAACACTTTCTTATGGTTATGGATTATCTGTAACACCGCTACAACTTGCCCGTGCATATGCTGCTATCGCGAATGATGGCGTGATGCCTGCGGTAAGTTTTATTCGTGTTAATAAAGCCGAACATGAAACCAGGGTGTTGCCTGCTGAATATTCAAAACAAATACGTGCGATGTTAGAAGGTGTTGTTAGTAAAAATGGCACAGGTTCACGTGCTGCTGTAGCAGGTTACCGCATTGCAGGAAAAACCGGTACGGTAAAAAAAGCCAGTGCAGGTGGGTATAGTGATGATAGCTATATTGCCGTATTTGCAGGTATGGCACCGGCAAGTAATCCACGTCTGGCTATGGTCGTGACAATAAATGAACCACGTGGTGATGTTTATTATGGCGGTAAGGTCGCTGCACCTGTTTTTTCAAAAGTAATGTCTGGTGCATTACGTTTGATGGATATCGCACCTGACAATGTAACAAATAAATCTGTTCAATTTGCAGAGTTAGCTGTGGGAGGAAAGATTTAATGAGCTCCCATATTAAACAATACACAATGAATCTGAATGATTTACTAGCTGATTATATTACTGACGATAAGTTTAACGATATAACGATTACTGGTTTAAGCCTTGATAGTCGCAGTATTAAAAAGAATAACCTCTTTATTGCTATTAAAGGTGAGACCGTTAATGGTATTGAATTTATAAACAATGCAATTGAAAAAGGTGCTGCTGCCGTTTTATGGGAAGCTGATGCTGCTATTGAGGCAATTAAAATTAATTGGCGCAAAACATCGGCAGATATAAATGTCCCTATTATTGCAATTGAAAACTTAAGCCAGTTATTAGGTGAATTTGCAGATAGTTTTTTTGAAAGTCCATCAAAGCAAATCTCGGTATGTGGAATCACAGGAACAAATGGTAAGACTTCATGTGCCGATTTTATAGCGCAAATGATCAGTGTTGATGAACCTTGTGGTTTATTAGGTACTTTGGGTAAAGGCGTTTATCCCGATTTAAAAGAAACAGGCTATACAACACCAGATGCTATTACTTGTCATCAATGGTTAGCCGACATTAAATCAAGCCAAACAAAATATGCAGTAATGGAAGTTTCATCGCATGCGCTTACGCAAGGACGAGTAAACGGTATTCATTTTGATTGTGCCGTATTTACAAATGTAAGCCGCGACCATCTGGATTTTCATGGGGACATGGAAAGCTATATTGATGCGAAAACTAAACTGTTTGAATTTCCAAATTTAAAGAATGCCATTATAAATGTCGACGATGAAGCAGGTCGAAATATTGCAGATAATTTATCGACTAATGTTCGTTGTATTCGTTATGGCTTGAATGAGTCATTTATTCCTGATGTGTATGGTTATGAACTTGAATTAAATCAAGATGGCTTAAACATGAAAGTGAAAACGCCATGGGGAGAAGGGCAGCTCACTTCACCTATTATGGGGCATTTTAATGCAAGTAATTTATTAGCCGTTTTATCCGTATTATTGTTGAAAGGCATAGAGTTAGATGATGCCTTAAATCGTTTAAGTAAAATTGAAAGTGTACCGGGACGTATGCAACGTTTTGGCGGTGATCAAACTCCTTTAGTTATTGTAGATTTTGCGCATACACCTGATGCACTTGAACAAGTCTTAATAACATTACGTGAACATACAGAACAAAATCTGTGGTGTGTTTTTGGTTGTGGTGGCGATCGTGATAAAGGTAAGCGCCCACTCATGGGATCAATAGCCGAAGATAAGGCAGATTATGTTGTTTTGACGAATGACAATCCCCGCAGTGAAACTCCGGAAAAAATCATAGAAGAAATTAAAGCAGGTATGAAAGGTACCGAAAATATTTCAGTTGAAAGCGATCGACATAATGCGATTACTTTTGCTATTAGCAATGCGAAAGCTGGAGATGTTATTTTAATTGCGGGAAAAGGACATGAAAACTATCAACTTATAGGTGATAAAAAATATCCGTTTAATGACGTTGAAGAAGTAAAACAGCAACTTGAGGTACGTGCAGGATGAAGCCGATTCTTTCAGCTCCTGGTATTGATACTTCAAACTCATTTAGCATGATGCTTAATGAAGTTGCGACGATTTTATCATCTGAAATGATTGGCGAAAATATAAACGTTAAAGGTATTTCAACTGATACTCGAACCATTAAAGGTGGCGAGTTATTTTTGGCATTAAAAGGTCCTAATTTTGATGGGCATGATTATGTTCAACAGGCTTTAGGTAAAGGTGCTGTTGCATGTTTGGTACAAACAAAAGTTAATGCCGAGCATTATGTTGTTACAAAAGACACTCATGCAGCATTAGGTTTACTTGCTAAAGCATGGCGCAAAAAGTTTCAAAAAACTGTTTTTGCTATTACGGGTAGTAACGGAAAAACAACTGTAAAAGAAATGATCTCGAGTATCGCTGGTCAACAACAATCCGTTATGGCGACCTATGGGAATTTAAATAACGATATTGGTGTTCCTCTTACATTATTTAGATTAGATGAAAGCTTTGATGTTGCAGTCATTGAAATGGGCGCAAATCATTCTGGTGAAATTAAATATCTAACAAATATAGCCTTACCAGATGTTGCGATTGTTACAAATGTTGGTTCTGCTCATTTAGAAGGTTTTGGAAGTATGGGAAATACAGCCAAGGCAAAAGCAGAAATATTCCAGGGTTTGTCTAAAGATGGAACGGCAATTATAAACGCTGATGATTCGTATTTTGATGACTTTAAAAAAATTACGAGCCAATACAATGTAATAAGTTTTGGGCTTAAGAATAACGCGGATGTCATGGCGCAATGTAAATCGAATGCAGAAGGCAGTATGTTAGAAGTAACAACACCTATTGGTGCTTGTGAAGTTAAATTAAAGTTGCTTGGGTCTCATAATGTGATGAATGCATTAGCCGCGATTGCTGCGTCAATAGCAGCAGATATTTCTCTGCAACAAATTGTAAAAGGTTTAGAAAGTCTAGAGCCTGTTAATGGCCGCTTACAAATGAAACAAGGTCTTAATAATAGCCGGGTTATTGATGATACCTATAATGCAAACCCAACCTCGTTATATGCGGCCTTAAATGTTTTACATGATTTTTCAGGGAAACGTTTTTTGGCTTTAGGTGACATGGGTGAATTAGGTGGTAACGCAGATAAACTACATATCGAAGCGGGAAGTTATGCAAAAGAAAGTGGTGTTGATTCATTGTACTCATTTGGGAAATTAGCTGCTAAAGCTGCAAAAGAATTTGGTGGCAATGGATATTGCTATGACAAGCATGAAGACATGATTGAAGCATTACGGGACGAACTTTCACAAGATGTAACGCTCTTGGTAAAAGGTTCAAGAAGTATGCATATGGAAAATATTGTGAATGCACTAACAATGGCGGAAGGCTAAACAAATGCTTTATCATTTAGCACAATACTTACAGGAATTTTATAGTGGTTTTAATGTTTTTAACTACTTAACGTTACGGGCAATTCTTGGGATCTTAACATCGTTGTTAATTTCTCTTTTGATTGGCCCTTACATGATCCGAAAATTAAGCGCATACAATGTTGGTCAAACTATTCGAGATGATGGCCCGGAATCACATTTTAGCAAAGCGGGTACACCGACAATGGGTGGTGCTCTGATTATTGTTGCAATTGCTATTAGCACATTGTTATGGGCAAATTTAGAGAATCGTTTTATCTGGGTCGTGATTGCAGTGTTGTTTATGTATGGTGCAATCGGTTGGGTTGATGATTATAAAAAACTTGTTAAACAAGATCCAAAAGGTTTAGCTTCACGTTATAAATATTTATGGCAGTCTGTTGCGGGCTTTGGGGTGGCAATTTATTTATTTAATTCATCCGTATCACCTGTTGAAACACAACTTATTGTTCCTTTCTTTAAAGACATCGTTATTCCACTAGGTATGGTGTCATACGTCTTGCTGACTTACTTTGTGATCGTAGGTACAAGTAATGCTGTTAATTTGACAGATGGTCTTGATGGCCTGGCAATTTTACCTTCGGTAATGGTTGCAGGTGCGTTAGGAATCTTTGCTTATCTTTCCGGTCACTCCGGTTTTTCTGAATACTTATCTATTCCTTATGTGCCTGGTATTGGTGAGCTGGTTATTTTTTGTGGTGCACTTGTTGGTGCTGGACTTGGATTTCTTTGGTTCAACACATACCCCGCTATGGTCTTCATGGGTGACGTAGGTGCATTAGCCTTAGGTGCTGCTCTCGGTGTTGTTGCGGTTATGGTTCGTCAGGAATTAGTTTTATTTATTATGGGAGGCGTATTTGTTGTTGAAACATTATCAGTCATCCTTCAAGTGGCTTCATTTAAATTAACGGGTAAAAGAATATTTCGTATGGCGCCATTGCATCATCACTTTGAATTAAAAGGCTGGCCTGAGCCTCGCGTAATTGTTCGGTTTTGGATTATTACGGTAATGCTTGTATTAATTGGCTTGGCATCATTAAAGATTCGATAAAAATAAGATGCTGGCAGAAAATTTACAAATTGAGAGTAACGACATAGAAAATATGGAAAACTTGTTACACAAACGCGTTCTTATTATTGGTTTAGGTAAAACCGGGTTCTCGTGTGCGCGTTACTTAAGTGAACAAGGTATTGAAGTTGCAATAACAGATAGTCGTGACCATCCACCGGCATTAGATGAGTTACAAGAAGCCTATCCCGATATTGCAATATTTGTTGGTGGCTTTAGTTCTGAAGCCTTTAAGCGTGCAACATGTTTAATTGTTAGCCCGGGTATTTCTTTGCGTGAACCTTTAATTGCAGAAGCACGTGCACGTGGTGCTGAAATTGTTGGTGACATTGAATTGTTTGCACGTAATGCAAATGCGCCTGTTATTGCTATCACTGGTTCTAATGGTAAAAGCACAGTCACATCATTGTTAGGTGAGATGGCAAAGGCAGCAGGGTTAGATGTAAGAGTTGGTGGAAACATTGGTGTACCCGCTTTAGATTTATTACACGAGCCACGTCCTGATTTATACATACTTGAATTATCAAGTTTTCAATTAGAAACAACTGAGAGTTTAAATGCATGTGCAGCAGCTATTTTAAATATTAGTGAAGATCATATGGATCGCTATTATGATTTGAATGATTACACCGCAGCTAAAGCTAAAGTTTATTACGGTACTGGCACACTCATCGTAAACCTTGATGATGAACGTGTCATGGCAACGGTTAACCTGATAAGACAAGGGCGTGAATTATTGGGCTTTACTGCTAGCAAACCTGCTGAAAAAGAATTTGGTGTCTGTAACAAAGGAAATGACGCATATTTATGTTACGGCAGTAAATTGTTACTAGCGGTTTCTGAATTAAAGATCAAAGGACAGCACAATGTAGTTAATGCCTTGGCTGCTCTTGCATTAGGGCAGGAAGCCAATATTCCTCTAGATGGAATGTTAACGGCTTTAAAAACATTCCCCGGATTGCCTCATCGTAGCCAGTGGATTGCAGAAAAAAATGGTGTGGACTGGTATAACGATTCAAAAGCAACCAATGTTGGTGCCGCCATAGCCGCTATTAATGGTACGGATGCAAATAAAATAATTTTGATTGCCGGTGGTCAGGCAAAAGGTCAGGATTTTTCTCCTTTAAAAGATGTTATTAAAAATAGAGTTAAACATCTTATACTCTTAGGTGAAGATGCAGAACTTCTAAAAACTGAATTATCTGGTCTTACCGAAATTACTTCAGTTGAAAACTTGGTACAAGCCGTGACTAAAGCAAATGAAGTTGCTGTATCAGGTGATGCAGTTTTACTTTCTCCTGCTTGTGCAAGTTTTGATATGTTTTCGGGGTACGAGCAACGTGGTGATGTATTTGTTACTGCAGTGAAGGAGGTATTACTATGAGTGTAATATCTTTACCAACTAGACGAATTAATAGCACCACGTCAAATAGATTCTCAGCTAAAAATAATATAACGCCATTTATTGAAAGCATAGATTTTCCTTTATTGTTAAGTGCTCTAGTTTTACTTGGTCTTGGTTTGATAATGGTTGCATCATCATCTATCTCTATTGCAGAGCGCCAGTTATCCGAACCGTTATATTATTTCTGGCATCAACTTTCATATTCAGTTATAGGGCTTATTGCTGCATTTGTCATTTTTAAAATACCTCTCGATTTTTTACAAAAAACTGGCCCAGTACTTATTGTTATCAGTTTAGTTTTATTAACTTTGGTTTTAATTCCTGGAATAGGAAAAGAAGTTAACGGCAGTATACGTTGGTTGAACCTGGGATTTATTTCATTACAAGTATCTGAATTTGTGAAACTCGCTACAGTTATCTATCTTGCCGGTTACCTTGTGCGTCACAATGAAGAAGTGAGAACAAATTTAAGTGGTTTTTTACGTCCACTAGGTTTGATATTTATTATTTCTACTTTATTGATATTGGAACCTGATTTTGGAGCTGTTGCTGTTATTGCAATGACAGCAATGGGGATGTTGTGGTTAGGTGGAGCAAGTTTTTTCCAGTTCATTCTCCTTATGTTAACAATGGGCGCAGCATTAACTTTAGCCGCTGTTTCTTCCCCATATCGTTTGGAACGTTTAACAACCTTCCTTAATCCCTGGGCCGATCCTTTTGATAGTGGTTTTCAGTTAACCCAGGCATTGATTGCATTTGGTCGAGGTGAATGGTTTGGGGTTGGTTTAGGTTCGAGTGTACAAAAATTGTTTTATTTACCTGAGGCGCATACTGATTTTGTTTTTGCTG
>JAUVGM010000181.1 GCA_030593785.1 Gammaproteobacteria bacterium
ACATGATCCATATGCTATAGAAGGTACATCAGGTAGTACAGATGGTTTGGCTTTGTTGGATTTTGAAACCACAATCGAAAAACAAAAAGAACTAAAACTGGTTGAAGGGAAATTTAGTTGGGATAATTCTAAAGTTGCAGGATACGAAATTCACATGGGAATATCAAAAGGCCCTGCACTTAATAATCCTGCAATACAACTTGAAAACAAAGTTGATGGTGCTGTCTCTGATGATAACCAGATAATAGGCACTTATTTGCACGGTATATTTGATCAAACAAGTGCATTAAGCAGTTTATTAAAATGGGCTGGACTAAATGAATCAACGCAATTTGATTATGAAGCTTTACGTGAACAGGAACTGGATCGTCTGGCAGATGAAATGAAAAAGCATATCGATATTGATTTGTTGCTTGAAAAATCTTATTAACTAATCAATATATTTGGATAAATTGTGTTAAATAAATTAATCGCTATAATTCCCTGGGCTATTCATAAATTATATATATTCTCAGCCTATTCTTTAGCTGCTTACATTTTTTTTGGTATTGTATATGCACTACTGAGTGATCTCAGTGTCACTTCGTTAAATATAATATTTGGATTTGGTTTAGGGATAACGGGTATCTTAGCCCTACCTGCGATTATGTCGACGGACTCAGGTCCTAGTGCTGTAAGTAATATATTGATTGGTTCTGTATTGGGTTACCCTGTCATCTATATCATTTCTTTAATTGCAAGCCGTTGGGTACCCTATGTTGCAATGAATAATGAATTAGCATTAATAGTAGCAGCGCTACCACTTGTTAATGTCCTGTTTTTTATTATTGCCATTTCATTAGTGTTCAAAAAATAACATCCTGAAGTTCTTTTTAGTTACGGCACAAAAATAAATCTTTTATTTTTTAAAAATAATTTCCACACTGAATTGTATTGAGTGTTCTGCATGAAAATGGTTTATTCTTTGGTATAAAATTTGAGGTTTAATTTCAATAAACAGGTAATCTTTGTGAATACTTTTTCGATAATTGAGACCAAGAAGAAAATGTGTTGTATGTATCTCTGGCTCACTTACACCATAAACACCGACATAATAAGATAATGCTTTTTCTTTGCTAATAGTATGAAACATTGAAAAAACCTGGCTTAAGTCAAACTGATCGGTTTCATCTTTCCATCTGGCAAAGGTGGCAGCACGAAACAAAGTATTTTTACTGATTTTTCTGTTTAATTCCAAATAGGAATCAAAAGCCCAACCAAATGAATTATACCAATTCGGTACTTCATGCCATTTTATATTCCATTTTGTAAAATTAAACTCTTTGCTGAATCTAAACCTGATAAAGGGATCAATAGTTGAACCCAGCTTTAGCCCCACAGTGGGTTTATATTTCCAGCCTAACCCTTCACCCGAATCAGCCTGAAGGCCTAAAATATAATTACTTTCTTCATCTGTTGTCGTTGGAATATTTTCAGTTTGGGTTGAAATATCATAAAGATTTTTATCTTCTGAACTTTCAAAAAATAATTTTAAATTCTTTTCAGTATTGGGCAAACGTAATTTAAATTTAACTTTTGATGTATTCTCTATAATTCCTCTTTCTCTAAAAAGTACATTTTGTTTTAAGCTTAAGTAACTTCCACTTGTTTCATAAAAGTCTCTGTTGGTAGTAAAAAACTCATCCATGTTTCTTGCCATTGATTCCACACTTGATGATACATATTCATGTGGTTCATCAAGAAAGATGAAAAAATATTCATCAATTTCACTCGATTCGGTTTCATCCTCCGGGCATATTTCTTCTTCTGAATATATTTCTTCTTCTGAATATATTTCGTCCTCTGAATATAATTCTTCTTCTAATTCATCAACCACATCAGTATTCGTAGTATCTGAGATTAATTTTTGAGTTGATAAATCTGAAATAGGGTTTTCAGATTCTGCCTGAACGGCAAAAGGTAATAATGTATTAACAATGAATATAGTAAAATAAATTAATGTTCCAAAACCTAAATAAGACATAATTTCATCCGGAAAATTATTTATATGGATCAAAATAAATTATTATTCCTGTTTATACTCCGGCCAGTAAAATAAACACTAACATCGTTGAAACTTCCATTACTTCTAACATTGCCCCGGCAGTATCACCAGTTGTTCCATTAATCCGTTTTATAATTAACCGGCGCAGCAAATAGGCAATAATAAATAAAAGAAGTAAGCCCCAACTATGTTCTTTCAATATAAACACAGACAGACTCAATACTAATAATAAAACAATCCACACCATAGTTTTTGGTAAATGTTTTACAGCAGTTTCAGCCATACCCCCCGCACGAACATAAGGTGTTGTAGCAAGTAAAATCATCACGGTAGTTCTTGCTAATACGGGTGCAAGCAATAATACCTGCCATCCAATATCTATTAAACTTGAAAATTTCAACAGCAAGACTAAAATTAAAACAACAACGGCTGCTGGACCGCTATAGGGATCTTTCATGATCTCTAATGTACGTTGTTGATCACCATATCCCCCTAACCAGGCATCGGCACTATCTGCCAGACCATCAAGATGTAATGCTCCAGTCATTAACACCCAAACAGTTAATATAATACCAGCTTCAAATAATCCGTGAGAAGGCAAAACCAATAATGATAAACACCATGAAATTAATACGAGGAATCCACCTATCAATAAACCTATCAGGGGATAAAATAATACAGACCAGCCAAATAACTTTTCGTCATCATCTTCTTTAATATGAAAATATTTCGGTACAGGAATACGCGTTAATAAACCTAAAGCAATAAAAAATGATTTAATCATATTGACTCACTGCCATGAAATATAAGTCGAGGCCAGTTTTCTCCATCAATATGCTCAATCTGTATACGTGAAGCTTTAGCGAGGCCAACATCCAATTTAAATAATTCGGTTAACGGCATTCCAAGTATATGACAAAGGATTAAGCGAATAACGCCAGCATGACTGATCATTATTATATGTTTACCTTGAAACTCAGTTATCAATTTTCTCCAACCGGCTATCACTCTTTTTTCAAAATCTAGTAAATTTTCACCCTGAGGGGGCGTTTTATTAATTGGATCATTCCAATATGCTTTAATAGCATCAGAATCTAGATTTAATAATTCATCTGCTGTTTTTCCTTCCCATAAACCAAAAGAGACTTCTTTAAATTCATCTTTAGTTTGAAGCGGTAGTGAATGTGTTTGCGCTAGTTCAGATGCAAACTCAGAACAGCGTTTTAGAGGGGATGTAACAATATGTTGCCAGTTTTGTTTTGTTTTAGTTATTGAACGTAATTGTTCCCAACCTAGTTTGCTTAACGGGTCATCTAATTGGCCGCGATATTTTCTCCCTCCTTCAACATCACCGTGACGAAGTAAATCAATTATGGTTGTATCCGATACATCCATAATCGACTCACTACTCACCCGTGGAGACTCCTGCTTCTGCAAATGTAGCCATGTTCCCGTGTAAGGCGCACGCTTGCCTTAATAATGGAATAACGACAGCTGCGCCACTGGCTTCACCTAATCGCATATTCAAATTGACTAACGGATCCGCATTTAATGCTTCAAGAATCGAACGATGTCCTTGTTCATGTGATTGATGCGCATAAATAAACCACGCATCACAGCCAGGTTTAATCTTAATTGCCGCAAGTGCTGCTGCAGTTGCTATAAAACCATCAATGACTACCGGTAAACCTTTTTGTGCTGCACTAATATAGGCACCTGTTAATGCAGCAATTTCAAAGCCGCCAAAGAAACGTAACACTTCAATTTCATCGAGCAATGATGCTTCATGCATTGATAATGCTTTTTCAATAACTTTAGCTTTGTGTGATACACCTTGTTCATCTAAGCCTGTACCAGCTCCGGTAAGATCTATTGGAGCTTTATCTAAATATACACAAGCTAATGCTGTGGCAGATGTTGTATTTGCAATTCCCATATCGCCGCCAATGAAAACATGAGCATTTGCATCTATTGCTCTCTGTATTGCAGCCTCTCCAGCAGCAAATGCTTTTTCTAATTGCTCTTGAGTCATTGCGGCTTGATTAGCAAAGTTTGCTGTACCTGATGCAATACGAGCTGATATCACACCTTCAAGTTCACCCGCTTCTACAACTGTACCTAAATCAATAACTTCCAGGTTTGCATTTAACTCTTTTGCTAAAACACTTATTGCAGCACCACCGCGAGAAAAGTTTTTAACCATTTCTGTTGTAACTACCTGAGGAAAAGCTGAAACATTTTCATCAGCAATACCATGATCAGCAGCAAAAATTGAAATATGTACATTATTTATTATTGGTTTTTGTGTTTTTTGAATAGCAGAGAACATAATCGCTAACTCTTCCAGTTTTCCTAAAGAGCCAGGTGGTTTGGTTAGCTGAAGTTGACGCTCATTAGCTTCTTGTTTTGATTGTTCCGAAATTTCTGCTATTGGAATTTCTAACCAGTTCATTATTAATTTCCTTTAATATGGCTAGGTATTCCTGCCACCATGAGTGTTACGCTGTCACAGACTGCTGCTAACCTCTGATGCAATCGTCCCGCTTCATCAATAAATCGACGGTTGAGTTCTCCCATAGGAATAATCCCCATAGAGACTTCATTACTAACAAAAATTATTTTTCCTGAAAGCGTTGGCAATATACTTACTAACTCGTCGATGTTTTTATTAAGTTTATTTTTATATTCTTCAGAACATAATTGATTACTCAGCCATAGAGTTAAGCAATCGACAAGAATGCATGTTTTTTCATTTGCTTTACTTTTTAATACTGAAACCAGATCTAGAGGTTCTTCAATTAACTGCCAATGAGTTGGTCGTTGCTGTTGGTGATGTTTAATGCGTTGTTGCATTTCATCATCAAGTGATTGAGCCGTGGCGACATATAATACATTTAGTCCACTTTCAGATGCACAAACTTCAGCATAATGGCTTTTACCTGAACGCGCGCCACCTAAAATAAGTTCTTTCATAGTATAAACTAACCAGAATTTCAGATATAAAAGATTAAACCACGGGGAATACTGGGTAATACTGGAAAATAGTAAATATAAACACTGCGTGCCCAGTGATCCCCGTGGTTAAAATTTATTATTATCGAATTACAAAGTATTTAGACCAGCCAACCCGTTACTGTGAGTAAGCCCAATAAAACGACCCAAACAATAACTGCACGTTTTACTAATGAAAGTGCATGGTGGATACCTGTCACATCAGGTTCTTCGTTATCATGTTCATCTTTTTCGATTCGTTGTTCATAGCGTAAGGCACCAATACCACTCACAATAATAAAATCTTCACTATCACGTAACCATAGGTCAGAGACTCCATGCCAGTAACTCATGGTATCAACAAAATTACCCGCCACTGCATAACTTAAAACACAAATACGCGCAGGCAGCCAATTTAAAATTTTGTATAGATCACGGCTAGCGTTAGCGAAATCATCACCTTCATTTTGCTGATTTTCTTTTAACAAGCAGGTTAATCGGAATAAAACAGCACCTACGGGGCCAAGAAGAATAAACCAGAAAAA
>JAUVGM010000031.1 GCA_030593785.1 Gammaproteobacteria bacterium
CTCTATGGTGCTTTAGCGTCTATTCCAATTCTGCTTATTTGGATTTATTTGACCTGGCTAATTGTTTTAATTGGTGCCGAGATTGCTCATTTTATGCAGATAGCCGATGAGTGAAAAATTTTAGAATTCATTTAATCATCAATCTTGACTGTTAAGCTCTCAAAATTTTGTTATTCTTGATCTTCTTATATAACCAGTTTTTACTAATATGAAACATAAAATAAAATTTTCCTTCATTATGCTCTTACTATCCGTTTTTGCATCAACAGCTTGGGCGGAAGGTGCGAAAGTTCGTGATCCTTATAAACATTTTTTTAATGAAACATGGGGAGACTTACCTGAAGAATTAAATAAAGCACAAAAGAGTGGGAAAAAAGGGATTTTAATATTTTTTGAAATGGATGAATGTCCTTTTTGCCATTACATGAAAAAAAATGTTTTAAACCAACCAAAAGTTCAGGCGTATTATCGTAAACATTTTTTAAATTTCGTCATTGATATTGAAGGCGATGTTGAAATGGTTAACCTGAAAGGGCAAACCGTAAAACAAAAAGACTTTGCAAAAAAAATGAGAGTCAGAGCCACTCCCGTTATTGCTTATTATAATTTAAGCGGAAAACTTATATATCGACATACAGGGAAAACATCAGGTGTTGATGAGTTCATGTGGTTGGGAGAATACATCGCTAATGGAGTTTATAAGAAAAAAATACGTTTCAGTAAGTACAAAAGACAAAAACGCGCGGAAAAGAAAAAATAGATAATGTTGTTAAACATGCCTTCAATTTCTGCAGCAGTTATATTGCTGATGTTTCCCTTAGCATCGCTCTATGCAGCAGAAGCAACATTAAAGTCAGAATCATTACCTGAACCACTCACACTTGAGTTGGCGCTGAGTTTAATAGATCAACTGCACCCTGACTTACGTTATGTTGAAGCGGGTATACAAAGTGCTCAGTCGAACTTAATGCAAACTTTATCGAATAATGATTTAAATATTAGTGTGAGAGCTGATGCACGTTGGATTGAACCATCAATTTTATCGACAAATCAAAAGAATGAAGATCACAGTTTAGGTTTTTATGTTAACAAGACCCTATATGATTTTGGTCGCAGCTCTGCTCAAGTTGATGCTGCTTCTCAACAAATCATTAATAAAAGTTTGCAATACCTGAATGCACAACAACGTCAGCACATTAACGTGATGAAACGTTATTTTGATGTTGTTCTGGCAGATTTACAATTTTATCGTTACAACGAAGAAATGGCCGTTGCGTACATTCAATTTGATCGAATGCAGATCAGGGCAAAATTAGGTCAGTTCACAGAAACAGATGTTGCTGAGAAAGATGTTGAATATAAACGTATACGTCGTTTACGTTCTCACAGCCAAAATCAACAACGAGTTACTCGCTCGTTATTAGCGCAAGCATTAAATAAACCAAACAATTTACCCTCAACAGTAGAAAAACCTGAATTAGATGTTATTTCTCGTAAATTACCTGATATAGAAGAATTGCAGAAAAAAGTTAAGGATAATAATTCCGTACTTGGAGCTTTACGTGCAAAACTTGCTGCTGCAAAAAACAATATTCAATTAGCATATGCCAGTGATAATCCGACTTTAACAGGAGGCTTTGAAGCATTTAATTATGAGCGAGAAACAAGTTCATCTAATAAATGGCAAGCAACTATTACTTTAGATATACCTTTGTGGAGTGGTGATAGAGTAGATGCTGCTGTAGCTAAAGCTAAGGCAAAGGTATATAAAATTGAAGCTGAGTTAGCGCAACAAGAGCTGGCGGCGCAACAACAGGTTCTTGAATTATGGTTGGGTATTGAGACATTAAAAATAAAGTATGATGAAGTTGTATCTGGCATGAATTTCACAGAATTATCCTTAGATAAAAGTCGTGCACTTTATGAGCTGGAAGTAACATCAGATCTGGGGTATTCAATGGTGCGTTTTTCTGAAGCAGAGCGCAAAGTTGTGCAAACTAATTTTGATATTGCCTTAGCGTGGGCTCAACTCGATGCATTAAGCGGAAAACTTTTGAATAAGCAAGTTGGAATATATAAAAAATAAAGAGCATTTACTATGAGCCTAAAATACAACATTAAAAAATTGCTGTGTATCATTACAGTATCATTGATTACAAATTCTATAGCTATCGCGGAAGAATTCGAGGCTCATTTAATATGGTCAAAACGAGTAGAATTATCAACGCCGGTAAGTGGAGTAGTGCAAAAAGTATTTGTTGAGAGTGGAAAAACTGTTGCAAAAGGTGAAGTCTTAATCCAGCTTGATCCTCGTGCATTTAAAGCAGATTTAAAATATGCAAAAGCAAAGTTAAAAAATGCAAGTGAGCAAAATCAAGAAGCAAAGCGTGAACTTGATAGACAACTGGATATGTATGATCGAACAATGTTATCAGACCATGAATTACAGATTGCTAAAAACAACTATACGGCTACACAGGCCCTCTATCATCAAGCGCAAGCTGCTTTAACCAAGGCAAAATTAAACCTTGAGTACAGTGCTATTCGTTCGCCATTTAACGCTATGGTGATTAGAACAACTGCAGTGACGGGACAGGTTGTTGCTTCAGAAAATACGCCTCCTCCAACTTTAGTTGTTGTTGCTGAGGCACAGAGAATGTTGGCAAGGTTTTATATAACGACAGATAAAGTTAATAATTTAGTTGTTAATCAAGGTGTAAAAGTAAATATTGCAGACCATGTTTTTTCCGGGAAGATATTCACGATTGCTTTAGAACCGGAACAACTGAAGTCAGGAGTGTATGCTGTTGATGTGGTTTTTGATTCGAAGAATAAAGTATTACGTGCAGGCCAGAAAGTAAAAGTGGATTTGTAATATGCTGCTCGAAGGTACCGGAGTCACTCTGGCTTTAGAATGGGTATTTAAAATTTATTGCTAAAGTAGTTTTGAAGCTTGTAATTATGAGTAATGGTGACTCCGGTACCTTATTTGCTATTGTTTATACCAACGCTTATTTAAAAGTTTAAACACCTTATTCGGATATTTATATCGTCCCAGACTACCGTTATAACGAGCTAAAGCTCGTGTCAGATCACCTTTTTCTTTTTCTAAATAATATTTAAGAATAGTGCAGCCCATTCGTAAATTGGTGCGAACGTTAAATAAACTATCACGCGGTTGACCAATTTCTTTTAACCAGAAAGGCATCACCTGCATAAGTCCTTGTGCACCTGCTTTTGAAATAGCAAATCGATCGAAATTACTTTCGACATCGATAACCGCTAAAACAAGTTCAGGATGCAAGTTTGCTTTGCGTGCTTCTCGGTGAATCTGACGCAATAGTTTCAACCGTTTTTCGGGGTGCTTAACCTTGTTTTTCAAGCGGTTTGACATATCAACCAGCCAAACTTCAGCATCAAACCGGTCTTCAAAACTATCGCTATCTTTTACCGCTTGTTGTAATAGAAGGCGAAGTTCATTTTTGCTTGAAAAATTTTCTTTGAATATGGTTTCATTTGAAAAAGCATATTTCGCTCCCAGAAGCAGGGAGAATATTAAAATATATTGAAATATGTTTTTCTGCATCTTAATTTAGTTTGGCTGTTATAAACTGAACAATGTCATCAAGGGCCACATCAGTGTTATCTGAATCACGACGGCCTTTATATTCAACCATGCCTTTTTCTAGCCCACGTTCACCCAAAACAATTCTGTGTGGTATACCAATAAGTTCCATATCAGCAAACATAATGCCTGCACGTTCTTTGCGATCATCAAATAAAACATCAATGTTGAGTTCTTTAATATCGTTATATAGTTTTTCGGCGATAGGTTTTAATGTATCTGATTTATGCATATTCATTGGAATAATGACAACCTGGAACGGTGCAATAGACTCTGGCCATATAATGCCTTTGTCATCATAGTTTTGTTCAATGGCTGAAGCAACGACGCGTGAAACTCCAATTCCATAACAACCCATGGTCATTACCGTTGCTTTGCCTTGATCATTTAAAACCGTGGCCTTTAATGCTTCACTGTATTTCTTACCCAGTTGGAAAATATGGCCAACTTCGATACCTCGTTTAATTGAAAGGGTGCCTTTACCATCTGGACTTGGATCACCCTCAACGACATTTCTGATATCTGCAACGTCTGGTAATTTAAGATCTCTTTCCCAGTTGATACCAAAATAATGTTTGCCATCAATATTCGCACCTGCTGAAAAATCACTCATGACAGCAACACTGCTATCAACAATACAAGGGATCTTTAAATTGACGGGGCCTAATGATCCTGGGCCTGCACCGATAGCATCACGAATTTCTTCATCGGTTGCGAAACAAAGTGGTGAAGCAATGCCTTCTAATTTTTCTGCTTTAATTTCATTGAGTTCATGATCGCCGCGTATTAATAAAGCAACCAGAGTATTTTCACTTTCTTCATCTGCATGTACGATTAATGTTTTAACGGTATCTTCAATTTTTAATTTGAACTGTTCTACTAATTCATTAATGGTTTTTGCATTAGGAGTATCAATGAGTTCCATTTCTTTTGTTGCTGCTGGGCGTTCTATTGTTGGAGCAACTGCTTCAGCAAACTCTATATTTGCGGCGTAATCGCTGTCACTGCTAAAGGCGATATCATCTTCGCCTGAATCCGCTAAAACATGAAACTCATGAGAAGCACTGCCACCAATTGAGCCGGTATCGGCTTGAACTGGACGGTAATCTAAACCAATGCGATCAAAAATTTTACAGTAGGTTGCATGCATTTCTTCATATGTTTCATTGAGTGATGTTTCATCAATATGGAATGAATAAGCATCTTTCATTAAAAATTCACGTGAACGCATAATGCCAAAGCGGGGACGAATTTCATCACGGAATTTTGTTTGAATTTGATAGAAGCTAGCGGGTAATTGTTTGTAACTGCGTAACTCATTACGCACCATATCGGTAATCACTTCTTCATGCGTTGGGCCAAAGCAAAATTCTCTGCCATGACGATCTTTCATACGTAATAATTCGGGGCCATATTGTTCCCAACGTCCGGACTCTTTCCAAAGTTCAGAAGGTTGAGTGGCAGGCATAAGAACTTCTTGTGAACCTACTCGGTTAAGCTCATCACGAATAATATTTTCTACTTTACGTAATACACGCAGACCGAGAGGTAACCAGGTATAAAGCCCGGATGCGAGTTTACGAACCATGCCTGCACGTAACATGAGTTTGTGGCTGATGACTTCAGCATCGGATGGTGATTCTTTTAAAGTAGCAAGTAAAAATTTTGAAACGCGCATGATGGTATAGATCTCGTTAACAGGAAAATAGGGCAGAATTTTATCTGCTTGCTAGGTGCGGGTACAGCGATATATGACTATTTACTTTTTCTTCTTCGTGCTTGATGGGCTTGGCATGACATTAACCTGATCCTGGCTAGTGATGGTTGTGAAAGTAACGCCTTTACGCGGTGGCTTATCTGTAATTTGCCATTCACCTTTGCTATTTTGCCATTTATACAGGGTAGATTGATTTAATTCTGGTGCAACCTTATGAATTTTACCCATAAGCTTTCTTTGTAAGGTTTCATCCTGATAAATATATAATGCAGCCGTGGCAATAATGCTGAGTAATATGAAATATTTTAGTTTCATACTTAGTCGCAATAATTACTTATCGCTTTTTTTGCATTCTCAATTTGGCTTGCGCGCACTTTGTCATCAATAACGGTTACATTGCCATCTTTGTCACGTATGCGTCTATGCACCTGGAAGTTGTTAAGGTTCTTTTTCGCCTGGGCACAATTCTTCGCACGAATTTCTTTATTTTTAGCTGTTTCGGTAGCGGCCGTTTTACTTGTTGTTTTTGCCGGCGCGCTTGATTTGTATAGTGGTTTAGCATTATCAGGTGCAGGTGGTGGCGCTTTTAAGCGCTCGAATTGCTGGTTGGCAGGACGCTTTTGTGAATAATGCACATTGCCGTCATTATCGACCCACTTATAAAGTCCCGCAGAAGCTGAACTAGTAAATATCATCATAATTGTTAAAAGTAGCATTCTCATAACACAATCCCGTATTAGCTTGTTTATTATCAATATGTTACCTCAAGTATCGCAGGGAGTTGCTGACTTGTAAATTAGCTAGCAGACCTTAATTATCAGCTTATCTTGAAGGTGTGACGAAATTTTGTGTTATTTAGTCTTTTTCTGTTGTTATGGCTAACTATAACCGTGTGAAATTTAAGGTAAAATTGAAGAAAAATGAGGCTCATAAGGTGCAAATCTGCTGCTAGGCTGCGTATAATACGGCGTTTCGTGTTTTCGCCGTTTTAGGCTGGAACACTGCCCGTCATTACGGGCGTTTTTGTCTGTGATATTGAAAGATTTGGAGCTAAAGATCGTGGAACTCAGCGGTGACGACATTTTTACTCAATTCCTGAAAGATGAAGGCGTGGAATATATATTCGGCTACCCGGGTGGTGCTGTTTTACATATTTACGATGCTTTATTTAGACAGGATGCGGTAAAACACATTTTGGTTCGGCATGAGCAAGGGGCAACCCATGCAGCCGATGGTTATGCACGTTCAACCGGTAAGCCGGGAGTTGTGCTTGTTACATCTGGTCCTGGAGCAACGAATGCTGTCACAGGTATCGCAACAGCATATCTAGATTCGATTCCTCTTGTTGTTATAACGGGACAAGTGACCAGCGCATTTATTGGTAGTGATGCTTTCCAGGAAGTTGATTCTGTGGGAATCACGCGACCGTGTGTAAAACACAATTTTTTAGTGAAAGATGTTAAAGATTTAGCCGTTACACTAAAGAAAGCATTCTATGTTGCCACAACGGGCCGACCAGGTCCTGTTGTGGTTGATATTCCGAAAGATATTACGGATCCAAATATTAAGATTCCGTATGAATATCCGGCATCAATTGAATTGCGTTCATACAAACCAGTAGTGGAAGTGCAAGCGCCGCAGATAGAAACAGCAGTTGATGCTTTGTTGTCTGCAAAACGCCCAATGATTTATTCGGGTGGTGGTTCAGTGTTGAGCAATGCATCAAATGAATTGCGTACCTTTACCAGACAACTCGGTTATCCAATTACACAAACATTAATGGGTTTAGGCGCCTATCCTGATCCTGATCCATTGAATGTAGGTATGTTGGGTATGCACGGTACTTATGAAGCTAATATGGCGATGCATGATTGTGATGTATTGTTTGCCGTAGGTGCACGTTTTGATGATCGTGTAACGGGTGATTTAGAACAGTTTTGTCCAAATGCTAAAGTAATTCATATTGATATTGATCCCGCTTCAATTTCAAAAAATGTTCATGTAGATATCCCAATTATTGGCGATGTTAAACAAGTGTTAGTTGAATTGAGTAATGCAATTACCGCAAGTAAACGTGAGCCAGATGCTAAAGCACTGAAAAGTTGGTGGAAACAAATAAAGGAATGGAGCTCTAAAGATTGTTTACGTTATGATCGTAATAGTGCTTTGATAAAACCACAGTTTGTTTTGGAAAAGTTGTATGAAGTAACCGGCGGTGATGCCTTTGTAACTTCTGATGTTGGTCAACACCAAATGTTTACGGCACAGTTTTATAAATTTGATGAGCCGCGCCGCTGGATCAACTCAGGTGGCCTTGGCACCATGGGTTTTGGTTTGCCAGCTGCAATTGGTACACAACTGGGTAACCCTGATGCAACCGTTGCATGTGTAACGGGTGAAGCTAGTATTCAAATGTGTATTCAGGAATTAGCCACGGCTTTTCAATATTCAACTCCCATTAAAGTGATAAATTTGAATAACCGCTATATGGGAATGGTTCGCCAGTGGCAAGAATTCTTTTATGAGAGCCGCTATTCACAATCTTACGTAGAAGCGTTGCCTGACTTTGTGAAACTTGCTGAAGCCTATGGGCATGTAGGCATGCAGATAGAAAAACCGGAAGACGTTGAAGGTGCATTAAAAGAAGCCTTCGCAATGAAAGATCGTTTGGTCTTCATGGATTTCATCACAGATCAAAAAGAAAATGTTTATCCTATGATAGCCGCAGGTAAAGGCCATCATGAAATGCATGAAAGAGAGTTAGCTTAAGATGCAACATATAATTTCATTGTTAATGGAAAATGAATCAGGTGCACTATCACGTGTTGCCGGTTTGTTTTCTGCGCGCGGTTATAATATTGAGTCGCTCACTGTTGCACCAACAGAAGATGAGACATTGTCACGTATGACGATTGTAACTTCAGGTTCAAACGAAATCATTGAGCAAATTAACAAACAGCTCGATAAACTTATTGATGTGGTTAAGCTCATCGATATCACCGCTAACGGTGAGCATATTGAACGTGAACTCATGTTAATAAAAGTTCAGGCAGATACAAGTGAGAAACGTGAAGAAGTAAAACGTCAGGCAGATATTTTTAAAGGCCGCATTCTTGATGTCACTGATACCACGTACATCATTGAGTTAACGGGTGAAGGTAGTAAGTTAGACGGTTTTATTAAGGCTATGGACACAAAAGATATTTTAGAAACAGTACGTTCGGGCGCGACTGGTATTACGCGCGGTGAAACATGTTTAAAGCTATAAGATAGAAATATCAAATTTAAAACTCATTTTAAGATTTAAAATTTAAGACAGGAAAGACATTATGAAAATTTTTTATGACAAAGATTGTGACCTTTCAATTATTAAAGGCATGAACGTAACGATCGTGGGTTATGGTTCACAAGGTCATGCACACGCGAATAACTTGAAAGATTCAGGTGTTAACGTAACGGTTGCATTACGTGAAGGTTCAGCATCTGCAGCAAAAGCTGAAAAAGCAGGTCTAACAGTTAAACCTACTGCAGAAGCTGTTAAAAGTGCTGACATAGTTATGATTCTGACTCCTGATGAATTTCAGTCAGTATTATATAAAGAAGAAATCGAGCCAAACATCAAGAAGGGTGCAACATTAGCATTCGCTCACGGTTTTGCGATTCACTATAACCAGGTTGTGCCACGTGCTGATTTAGACGTAATCATGATTGCTCCTAAAGCACCAGGCCATACAGTTCGTAGTGAATTTGTTAAAGGCGGCGGTATTCCAGATTTAATCGCAATCTTCCAGGATGCTTCAGGTAAAGCGAAAGATGTTGCTCTTTCATACGCATCAGGTGTTGGTGGTGGTCGTACTGGTATCATCGAAACAACATTTAAAGATGAAACTGAAACTGATTTATTTGGCGAGCAAGCTGTTTTATGTGGTGGTGCGGTTGAATTAGTTAAAGCCGGTTTCGAAACATTAACTGAAGCGGGTTACGCTCCAGAAATGGCATACTTCGAATGTTTGCATGAATTAAAATTGATTGTAGATTTAATGTATGAGGGCGGTATCGCTAACATGAATTACTCTATCTCTAATAATGCAGAGTATGGTGAGTATGTTACAGGTCCTAAAATTATCAACGAAGAAAGCCGTTGGGCAATGCGTGAAGCATTACAAAACATTCAGAATGGTGAATATGCCAAGAAATTTATCCTGGAAGGCATGAGTAACTATCCTGAAATGACAGCACATCGCCGTAATAATGCAGCACATCCAATTGAAGTTGTGGGTGGGAAGTTGCGTGAGATGATGCCATGGATCACAGCAAACGCCTTGGTTGATAAGGATAAGAACTAGTTCGCACACTGAGAAGCATGATGGCGGCGTTAAATACTTACTCAAAATACTCATGCACTACGTGTGCATTCCGTTTTTTCGCAAGTATTTGCCTTGCCCTCAAGCTTCTCAGCGTCCGAGGTGGTAGCTGATAATAAAAGCCGAGCTTCGCTCGGCTTTTTTAATTAAAAAATAAAAACGATAAACTAATATGGCCGTTTCAAGACACCCGATTATTGCAAAAGAAGGCTGGCGTTTAATTTTTATCATCAGTCTTATTATTGCTGCGCTACAGCATTATGTGAGTCACTTTGCTGCCATTTTATGGTGTTTGCCTTTAGCTATAGCATGGTTTTATCGAGATCCTCATCGGGCTTTACCATCGGATCCTTTAGGTTTAGTAAGTCCGGTTGATGGTACGATTATTCTGGCAGAGCCACATCCTGATCCTTTTTTGGGACGAGATGCATTTTTGTTTCGTATCTCTATTTCACTCACAGATGTATATTCAATTCGCAGTGTGACGGAAGGTAAAATTATTCAGCAATGGTTGGATCCTGAGGATGATGACGATGAACGTTCGTTAGCTCATGCCATTCAAATAAAAACCGATGAAAATGATGATGTCATGATTGTTTTAAGACCGGGGCGTTTTTTCAAGCAGCTTAGCTGCGATGCTGTAATTGGACAACGAATTGGACAAGGGCATCGCTGTGGAATCATTCCCTTTGGTGCTTGTGTTGATGTTTATGTTCCTGCAAATAGCCGTATAAAAGCCAATATTGGTGATCGTGTTGAGGCCGGAACAACTCGTCTGGCTTCTTTAAAGCACCATTAATAATTAATTGCAAAATCAGTTTTCTTAAACAGGTATTATTGTTGTATGCTTTGCTACAAGATTATACTTTAATAGCTATCAAATATTGCCATGACAAATAAGACAAATAAAAAGCCGCATCGCGGTATCTATTTATTACCGAATCTTTTTACAACTGCAGCTTTATTCTGTGGTTTCTACGCGATTATTTCCTCGATTAATGGCAAATTTGAAATTGCAGCAATCGCTATTTTTGTTGCAATGGTTCTTGATGGCATAGACGGCCGGGTTGCCCGTTTGACCAATACCGAAAGTGATTTTGGAGCTGAGTTTGATAGTTTGGCTGATATGGTGTCATTTGGATTAGCTCCAGCACTGATTATCTATTTATGGTCACTATCAAATTTGGGAAAAATAGGCTGGTTGGTCTCTTTTATTTATGTGGCTTGTGCCGCTTTACGACTAGCTCGTTTTAATACTCAGGCGAGTCATAGTGACAAACGTTATTTTCAAGGTTTAGCAAGTCCAGCCGCCGCTGCTGTTGTGGCAGGATTTATTTGGAATGGTGACTTGATAAAAGATTTCATTTCTACGCCGACATTGCAGTACCTTGCCCTTGCTACGACGCTACTTGCTGGTTTGTTAATGGTGAGTAATGTTCGTTACCACAGTTTTAAAGGCGTGAATTGGCGTAGTAAAGTGCCATTTTTCACCATTTTGATGTTTGTTTTTGCTTTGGTTTTTGTTTCGGCAGAGCCCGCACTCGTCTTATTTGCTGGATTTTTAGTATATGCGTTGTCAGGCCCTATTTTGACGGTAATCATGTTACGCCGTCGTCGTGCCGAGCGTGCATTACTTAAACAACAAGATAAGGTCGATTAAGTCACTCTTAGACTTAAAGAGCTTGGCAAAAATTAAAACTCAGGCTATATTACGCATATGAACACATCAACTAACAGCAAAACCGTAAAAAAGACCTATGCCCAGCATAGTTCGAGTTTTGCCGTGTCTGAAAACTTCACCAGCTTCCTACTGCTCCGCCTACTGCCTTAGGGCATATATAACATAGCGCGTTTTGCTAGGGCGCCTACCTCTTTACTAGCTGAATAATTTGAATGAAAACCCTGTTAGATTAATCTGCAGTCCATGGCATAATTGGGCTCAGAATGGAGAAGCAAGATGTCT
>JAUVGM010000323.1 GCA_030593785.1 Gammaproteobacteria bacterium
TTATGTACCTTATTTAAGGTGTTTATTATTTTTTGCGTGATGGGGTGAAGTGCAATCGCATCAGACAATTGTAAGCGGCCGACTGTTGCTGCGCGTTGTAACTGAAATTCAACAATATTATTAATCGTACTTAGTTGCTCTAAAGCAATTTCTTTTTCCTTGACCGAGGTTGTATTAATAATGCCTTGTAATACAGTAATAGGTGTTTTAAGACTGTGCGCCATGTTACCCAGTGCATCACGATAACGTGTTAGTTGTTGTTGCGATGAGTCTAATAATAGATTTAAATTGTTTGTTAAGGGAGTGATTTCTTTCGGGTATTCATCACTTAATTTGTTAGCCTTGCCTTCTTCAATTTTAATTAAATCTTCAGCAACATGCCGTAAGGGTTTTAGGCCCCAACGTAATATTAATGTCTGGATAACAATCAAGATAAAACTTACTCCAGCTAACCAGCCCCACAGGTTTTTTCTAAAAAGTGTTATTTGTGAATTAAAAACATTTTTATTTTCGGCTATTTGAAAAATATAGGTTTGTTCACCATCATCGCTAACCCATTGCGTTGCAAAATTTAATAAAGTGTAGGTGTTGTCATTTTGTTTGAATTCAGAAAAGAGTAACTCACCAATCACGATGCTTTCCGGGAAGCCAATGCTTTTACTTAACATGGATTTTGAACGCCAAACCGATTTTTTATCAGCGGTCATTACTTGCGCATGTAAGGTTGACTCTGAAATATTTAAACGTGGTTCGGTAATATCTTCCGGGAGGTATAATTGATTGTTTTCACCAAGTTCTGCAGTAGCTAATAAAGTATAAATTTGTGTACGTAAATTTTCACGCTGAGCACGCTCAACATTGTTACGAAAACCTTTATCTAGCACTAAGCCGGTTAAGGTCATAAACAATATTAAAATTATTAATACAGAAAAAAGAACGCGTGAGTGGATTGAAAATTTCACGATGCTGTTGATACTTCATCGCTATTAATGCGGTCTAAATTCCATCGATAGCCACGGCCTCGCAGGGTTTCAATGGGTTTTAATTTTCCATCTGGGTCGAGCTTTTTTCGTAATCTTCCTACAAAGACTTCAATAACATTACTATCACGATCAAAGTCCTGATCGTAAATATGTTCGGTTAGTTCTGTTTTGGATATGACTTTTTCGGAATTCATAACAAGATATTCAATAACTTTATATTCATAAGCCGTAAGTTCAAGTTCCTTATCTTCAACCAAAACAGTTTGCGAAGAAATATTAATGCTAATGGAGTTGAATTTAATCGTGGGCTGACTTACGCCCGCGGAGCGACGCAATAAAGCACGAGTCCGGGCCAGTAATTCTTCATTGTGGAATGGTTTTACTAAATAGTCATCAGCACCAGCTTCAAGGCCTTCGACTTTATCTTGCCAATTTCCCCGTGCCGTTAAAATAAGAATAGGAAATGTTTTATCTATTTTACGCCATTTTTGAATGACTTCGATGCCTGATAATTTTGGTAAGCCCAGATCAACAATCGCTAAATCAAAGGGATATTCACGCCCCATAAAAAAACCAGCTTTGCCATCTTCGGCAGCATCAACGGCATACCCTTGTTTTTGTAGATACTGTTGTAGTTGTTCTCTTAAATTGGGTTCATCTTCAATGATTAATAAACGCATATTGAGATATTACTTTGCATTAACGGTAAAGGTTTGTACTTTGCCAGAAGGTAATAAGACTTTAATTTTATAGACTCGCTGACCACCACTTTGGCTGGTTTTGGTAGAGAGGATACGTCCTCCGGTGCGTTGCTTTACGGACTCTGCTGCTTCGCTGAGGCTCTGGGCGGCATATGTTGGTAAGCTTAATAGTGTTGTAGAAAGAAAGAGTGTAATTGCTAAAAATGTGTATTTCATCTGTCTATTCCAACTTGAGATTAGTTCTTTAAGTAAGGGGCAGAATTACTTCTGCCCCGTTCTTAAAGGATAACCAAGCTTTCTAGATTTCACCAGATTTATTCTGGTGCCAGGTCGATATTTACTGCTTTATCAGACCTAATGACGTGCTATCGCATTCCCTACAATTGCTCCGAATACAGCGCCACCTAATGTTGCAACAGGATCGCCATGACTCGCGTTATTCGCAATCGCCGAGCCAATTAAAGTACCGGCTAAAACTGGAACAACGTGGTCTGAACCATGACTACTAACGCTAACATGTGTTGAGTAGCTTGGTGCAGAATAATAAGGTGTATTGTAGTCATAACTATAACCGCCAGTACGATAGTATGCTTTCTTGAAAGGGCGGTAATGACCATGTCCCCAACGTGAACGTTCATATGCTCTGAAATGACGTTTTGCATGACGCTCGAAACGTTTATGTTTACGGAAATGACGGCGTGCTTTGCGCTCTACTCGCATGTGTTTACGGAAGTGGCGACGCTCACTGTAGCGATTTTCGCGATGACTTGAACGATGCATGTCTTTACGACGATTTTCCTTACGATGGCTACGTTCCTGACGTGGCTTTTCATAGTTACGGTCACCGCGGTGATCACGAGCTTCAGCGATGGTCATGCTGCCTAAAGCGATAGCGATAATGCCAATTGTTGTTTTGATTGTATGATTCATGGTGGTTCTCCTTTTATTTGTTACAGCTTTTGTAGCTGTTATGGAGAACTATAGACAGGTGAAGCTGAATGGAAGCTGAACCAAAATAGGAAATATGCTGATTGGTAAAAAAAACGCCAAATAGTATTATTTGGCGGTCTTTTTTGGCCTTATGTGCCCGATTTTCGGTATTAATTTATCGGAGAATACAGTTTTTATACAAGTAATGTAGTTATGAATAGAGCTAAATATATTTGTAATCCATTGTATTTATTAGCTAAATAAGTAGATTAATCGAGCCCAACATTGTTAAACATCCATTTAGCCATTTTGCGCCTGGAATATGCCCGCTTCGAGGATAACGCGGGTGACCGATGTATTCTTCTTTACTGCGCACATCAAGTAAGATGTTTTTATTACT
>JAUVGM010000057.1 GCA_030593785.1 Gammaproteobacteria bacterium
GGATTGTATTTGGATTTGTGATTAAGGGCTGGGTGATTTTTGATATCAATGAAAGTTTATTCGCATTTCATGCCTTTACCGTTGGTGGTATCGGGATTATGACACTAGGTATGATGGCTCGGGTTAGTATTGGGCATACTGGCCGAGAAATGGTATTGAGTAGTTGGATGACGTTAGCATTTATTTTAATCAATATTTCCGCTATCACTAGAGTCATTTTGCCCATGTTTATGCCACATCTTTATTTGTTTTTTATTCAGTTTTCAGGTTGGCTGTGGGTATCCGCATTTATTATTTTCTTTATTGTCTATACTCCTATGTGGATTAGGCCACGGATAGATGGCCGACCAGGTTAAATCTGTTGTCATTTCGACTGGCGACATTTATGCGAAGTTCTCAATGTAAAACTTAAGGAGAGAGTTATGAAAATTAAATTAGTTGTTCCAGTAATCACATTGTTGAGTTCGCTTTTTTCAATTCAGCTACAGGCAGACGTTATCACCAAAACGATTGATTACTCAGATGGTGATATAAAAATGAAAGGGTATCTCGCCTATGATGACAGCATAAAAGGACAACGTCCGGGCATTATTGTTGTTCATGAATGGTGGGGGCATAATGACTATGCTAAAAGACGTGCCCGTATGTTAGCCAAGTTAGGGTATCGTGCATTAGCTCTCGATATGTACGGTAATGGGAAAAATGCATCTCACCCAAAAGATGCGGGTAAATTCTCTGGGGCAGTTAAAGCAAATATGGCGGTAGCAGAGAAGCGTTTTATGGCCGCTTACAATTTATTACAGAAACAGGATAATGTCGCAAAGGATAAGATGGCAGCCATTGGTTACTGTTTTGGTGGTGGTATTGTTCTTGAAATGGCGCGTCGTGGAGTTGACCTTGATGCTGTTGTGAGTTTTCACGGTAGTCTTGGAACAAAATCGAAAGCAACTAAAGGAAAAGTTAAAGCAAAGGTTCTTGTCTTAAATGGTAAGGCTGACCCTTTTGTTAAAGCAGAGAGTATTTCAAATTTCAAAAAAGAGATGAAAGCTGCAGGCGTTGATTTTAAATTCATCGGTTATCCTGGTGCAAAACATGCCTTTACCAATCCGGGTGCAGATAAGTTTGGTAAAAAATTCAAAATTCCATTAGCGTATAATGCTGAAGCCGATAAAAAATCATGGACTGAGATGCAACGCTTTTTAGAAAAATCCTTTTAGCTATTAGCGAAGGCTTTTATTTCATCAAAAGATAAATGATCGCCTTCGTCCTTCCCATAATGTGCTGTTTTAATATTTCCTTCACGATCAATTAAGAAATCAACAGGCATTGTTGTCATACTGCCTTTAATGATAAGGGGAACGTAGCCCTTAAACATTCCTTTCAATAATGTTGGCATACGAAAAAACATACCCTTTAACATTCCAATAAAAGAATGTTCGATACCGTACTTCTTGTAATACTTATTGCTTTCATCCGCTAAAATTGGGAAAGGCGCTTTGTGCCCTTCAGTATGACGAGCCAAATTATCCATAGGTGAATCAAAAATTGCAATAATGGTAAAGTCATCACCAAACTCATCAAAACGTCGAACAAGCTCATTCACCCGTAAGTTGCAAAATGGACAACTGGCAAAACGGAAAAAAGAAATCATGATGGGTTTTCCTTTGACACTATCAGAGTCAAAGATAGAGCCATCAATGGCAGGAAGACGGATGTTCTTTATTTTAGAGTTAGTTGTTAATCGCATGTGTTCACCATTGTTACTTGTATGAAGACTTAATTAGTCAATGGTGAATAGTGTTAGTTCCGCTCATTGTTAACATTTTTATATTTTAATTTAATGACTCAAAAATACGCTGTTGAAACCAGAGAATCGATGGATAGGCTGTGATCCAGATCCAAAAGAAGTGATTAAGTCCAAATAAACATGCATTTGAGAAATGAAAGCTCGCGGTAATGACGAGTGCAAAAGTTAAACTGGTACTTGATAGAAGCGAAAAGGGGAAAAGTAATTCAAATAGTATGACACCCCATGACATGGATAAAAGCAATCGAGGTGATTTGGACCACTGCCGTAATGATTCGCTAACTGGATAGGCTGAGAATTGAAAAACATCACGTAAAGCCTGACCATTACGCCAATCCGGGTTTATGACTTTAACCCATCCTGAAATGAAGTAAGACAGTATTAATTGTATTACAAGATAACCAAAGGCAACTTCTTGCCAGCGTAGTGAAGGTGCAAAGTGTACTAAAGTTAAGCAAGATAAAATTAACAAACTCATACGATCGGCACCGCCATTATACGGCCCCTGAAAACGATGCAGAATAGCTAAAGATAGTAGAAGCAATAAGAGTAATGTCCAGGCTGTCTGAAAGCCGATAATAAGCAATAACGATAATATAATGCGGATCAGAAATAGACGACGTTCATGTGTAAATAAAGTTAAATGTTCAATGCTTTGTTGAATAAAAGAAAATCCCATTAATACTTCTGTTAAACGAATAGCGAGCTCAAGACTCATAATCATTATCCATAGATAATGGTTGGATACGTGAAATAAATGTGACTTCTTTTTGTAATTCTGTTCCTTGTCGATGCACGAATATTAATCGAAATTGAAGATACGTTATATCTGATACATTAAATTCAGATTCGGTTTGGAGAAGATCCTTTTTAATACGTTTTAATATCTCATTTTCACTATGTTGAATAAGCTGTTGAGTTGAATCCCCCATAATTCTTTCAGCACAGCTGACTAAAAATAATGATTCATTCCATCCTGGATTCCATAACATGCGTTTTAGCATTTGTATAAATGACAAATGCATTGGGCGAGGACGAAATTCATGCCATTCTTGTATGGGGGTGTTTTCTGATTTTAATAAAGAAAACTGGATTCGTGGGGAGGAGGCGATAACATCAAAGAAGTTCCATGATGGTATTAATGCAGGGAGTAATAATTTTATTGAGTTTATAAAATTCATAAGTAACGACTATTATGATCCTTTGCCGGCAATCTGCATTCTTTATATTTACCAAACAATTTATATCGGTTAATTGCTATACGATCATAAACATAATCTCGAATGATGTTAGGAATTAATTTTAATATAAATAATAATTTTATCGGAAAGGGTAATTGTTTCACAATCTTAATGAAAGCCAAACTTTTCTCATAAATCTCATTATTTTCTATATACAATATTGTTTCAAAAAAATCTGTAGGTTGCTCTAAATGTTTAAGTATTGCTTGCCCTTTATCTGATTGCATCGAAACTAGCTTAGAAAATCTGGTTTTTATCATAACGAACAATAAACCTGCACCATGCATTGCATAACTTGCATACACCGTCAAAAAGGATGACTTTATCATTGATGCTAATGTATGGAATATTATTGAATTCAATGTTCATGAGTTTTGGTGTATATGTTTAAAAATGCTTATATAAATATAAGGCAAAAAAAAACCAATTAATTACAGGTGTGAAGAGTAATTAATTAGTTTATTTTGGTGAATAAAGCTATTTTTTAGTTATAGCTTCGTCCTCTTTTCATGTCAGAAATACGACCTGTTTGATGATCAATGTTGCCAGCTAAATTGCCAAGATTAAGTTTAGCTTTACCTAGTTCTTCAGCTATTTCTTTTGTTTCTTGCAATAACTTGTAAGCTTTTAGTTTTGAAATCTTACCGTTAATCATTTCATGTTCTTTATGTTGCAGGCTTCTTTCCAATTGGCGTATATGATGCTCTTCACTTGAATACTCACGTTTGAGGTTATCTAATATTTTGACTTCTTTATATACCGCTGTTCCATAATTGAAAGCATCTAAATATGTGGCTTCATTATGGCTTATGCAAACGCCGTTATATCTGCTGCCAGCGAGACCTTTATAATAGCCTCGAGATGGGATGCAATATTGATTTAATCCTTTATTTCTACCATTAGTGTAGGCATTTAAATTTGGTTTTATGCCGTGTTCTGCACAAGCAGAACGATGTTGGCTAATTCTTGAAGCAGGATAACCGTTTGTGCCATCTCCATAACCAATTGTATCCCAGTCTGCATTTATACATTCACTTTTATTCATTGTAGAGCATGCCGTAAATGCAATAGTTACTACGCCAAGCGCAATAATATTCCTTATTAAATTAATCATATTTTCCCCTTTAATATGTATGACAGTTTGCATCGAGTATAACTTGAAAATAATGGGTTTATCTATCGAATTTTCGCCACGATCCCAGTAGCGTTGCATCTCAAAATAGAGGAATGAAGCCGTCCAGGTAATTAAAAGCAGAACTGTTAATGACTCAATACCAACAAGGTGTCGTATCAAACCATGCGGTTGAATATCGCCAAATCCAACGTGGTAAAGGTTGTGTATGAAAAATAAACGCAATCCATAAACGAACCATTAAATTCACCGGTAAAATGTCCCCAGCTCTCAAAATAGGGAAGGAAATAATATGCGCTGGCAAAAAGCCATATTTCAAGAGTATGAGCGATAAGAGCACCGAAGACACCGATAACAATTCTAAAGCGGTGCTTTACTGTCATTTTAGGCAGGTGCATTGTCAAAATGTATAAGTACAGCAAGTGCGATGATTGAAATGTTAACTAAAAATACTATTGCTATATTTAACGTCTCACGTTGTAAAGAAAAATTTGAATTATAACGAGTGGATTATTATTTATAGTAGTGCTTTTATTTTTTTAATAAATTCAGGATCGTCCCACTCAATAGCAGCATTCACGCCATATTTTATTTTACCTTCTTTGTCGATAATGAAAGTTGAAGGATAAGTGATAACATTCCATTTTTTTGCAAAGCCGCCATCTTTATCCAGTAGAACAGGGAATTCCACATTTACTTTTTTCATAAATTCGAGAATTGTTTTTTTCTCTTCAGCATAATTGATTGAGATTAACTCGAAAGGTAAACCTTCCATTTTTTTCTTTAATCGATTTAACGATGGTATTTCCTGAACACAAGGAGGGCACCATGTAGCCCAAAAATTAATAATAGTCACTTGTCCTTTATAGTTGTTTTTTTCTATTATTTTTCCATTTGTGTCTTCAAGTTTTATTGCCAGGGGAGATATGATGCCTTTATATTCTCTTAAGTAAATATCAATGCCGCTTTTAATTTTTTTAGATTTTTTTAAAGCAACAGGTTTCACTGGAACAGGATGTTTTTCTAAAATCGGAATCATTTTTTTAATGTTATTTGCTATCGGTCTAACTTGTTCAATCATTATTTCTGTCGGTTTATCTTCATAAAATAAACTCATGATATTGGGTAAGAAACGTGTGTATACAGGACTGCCGTGTTGTTCCAGTTTTGTCATTAAAGTTTTAAATTGGCTGTATGTACCGCCTCGTTTTGCCTGGTAGATCATCATTGGAATATTCGTTGCAGAGACAATGGGCATGTATTCAGGCAACTGACCTAATGGTGGGATTGACGCAAAGGTGTGTGGGGAAAAAAGTATAGCGCCAATTAAATAAGGGCTGTTTTTTTGTTGTTGCCATTGATGTGCGCCACGTAATGCACTTAATGATGCGTAAGAATCTCCTAAAATAATAATTTTCTTACCGCTTGTTTTATGCGCATATTTTATTAAATCAGCAACATGTTGGCCACTGAGCGTTTTAAGTGAGCTTGTGCCTTGAGGCATAAATAGAGATTCAACGATATTCGCTTGCCATATTTCTATATTTTGTTGAGTTAATAAACGAGCAAGAGAACGATGTCCCTCACGTATGCCATATTCAGGAGCGAGCCATAAGATGAGGTATTTTCCTTTAGCGGGAAAAATCTCGACTGTAATTTCATCTCCTGACGAGACATCTACAGTGATTTCATTCTCAGCAAAACTTGAATTTATGAACAAAATATTGAAAATTAAAAAGCTGAAAATAAGAGCGCGAGAAAGCAGAGTTCTTAATGAAATAGATTGAAATTGCATATGATTAAGATCCCTTTACTCTTGAATACCAAGTGGAAATAGTAGATGGAAATTTTCAGAATGTATATGATAAATTATCAGATAGAGTTTTCTTGCTGTTTTTGGAATATACGATAAAATAGTGTTTTTATACATCTTAATGGAATAGACATGGCTTTTAATCTGAGATCACTTTTCTCCAGTGCTGACAATACATCTAAAGACCGGCGCGGCGAAGAGCGGATAAGACTGCCAGATAGCGCAACAATTTTAATTGTTGATGATTCAAGAACAGCCATCGCGGTACTAAAGAAAACTTTCGCACCTACTGGCTACGATATTCTTAGCGCATCAGATGGGGAAGAAGGCATTGAGATGGCGAAGTTGCACCGACCAGACTTAATCTTGATGGATATTATTATGCCCGGGTTAAATGGCTTTCAGGCGACGCGAATTTTGCGTAAAGATGCTGATACACAAGATATTCCCATTGTCATTATTAGTGGTAATGAACAGGCTACCGAGAAATTTTGGGGCCTACGGGTAGGTGCCAATGGGTTTTTAGCGAAACCGGTTGATCGCGCTGAGCTTTTCCATCTATTACGTGAACATCTGCCAAATGCTGAAGTTATTTAATCTCATTAAAATCAAGCAGTTATCCTGTTATTTAAACAGCAGGAGTTCCCGTTTTAGTCTGAAATTTTCCAGTAATAATTCTTTAAAAACCTTAAAGATTTTGAGTCTCTTACCGATATAAGTAATATTAATAAGAATCCTGCCCCCACGGGTGACGTCGGACATAATGTTGAAACAAACTAAAATTAATCTTTCTCAGTCGAGTCGTTTTACTTTCCTGCTTTTAATGTTATCTCTCTCAGTTTTGCTTCTGAGCGGGTTACAGATATTGGGTTATCTCTCTCTTTCAATTATTTATTATGCTCTGGCCTTTCTGGCGTTAGCCGGATTATCAATTGTTAGTTTCATTAGACAAAATTTACTTGCTACAGCAGAGGTGAAATTTGGAGACAAGCTACATGATCATTTAACGCATCTCCCCACACACTCGTTGTTCATTGAACATCTTGATTACGCTCTTTCATTAGCAAAGCGGCATGAGAAAGTGCTGGCGGTAGTGAATCTGGATATCGAGAAATTATCTGAAGTGAATCAGCAATACGGTTATAAGAATGGTGATACGTTAATTACCGACGTTGCTAACCGTTTAATTGATTTAACTCGTGATTGCGACACCATTGCTCGTCTTGGCGGCAGTGGTTTTGGTTTAATTATGAACTTCATTGAACATGGTGAAGAAGTAGATAAAGCTTTGCAGCGAATTATGAAGGGGATGAAACTGCCATTCTCTGTCGCGGGTGAAAATATTATTTTGAAAATCAGTTATGGCATTTGTGTGTATCCAACTGATCAAGGCAGTGTAGATGAATTAAGCCACTATGCCACTTTGGCATTAGACAATGCCAAGCAAGCAGGTGGCAATGTCCATCGTTATTATAATAGCGAAATGAATGTTGATAACTCTAAACGCTTAAGTGAAGAATATGATTTACGTAAAGCATTAGAGAATGGAGAGTTTGTTTTATATTTCCAACCTAAGGTAGATGCTGCCACTGGTAATATTAAAGGTATGGAAGCATTAATTCGTTGGCTTCATCCTGAACGCGGTATTGTTTCTCCGCTTGAATTTATTCCTTTACTAGAAGAAAGCGGGATGATTGTGGAAGCGGGTGACTGGGTATTACGTGAGTCATGCCGTTTGAATAAGTTATGGCAAGATCAAGGTTTGGAACCATTGCGTGTTTCGGTCAATGTCTCAAGTGTACAATTTAAACAAGGTGATTTTATTGAACGTATCGCGTTGGCTTTAAAAGATACCGGGCTTTCTTCTGATTATCTTGAAGTAGAATTGACAGAAAGTTGCCTGATGGATGATGTGACAAAGAACATCGATGTATTGTATGAAATTAAAAAGATGGGCGTTGCTATATCCATTGATGATTTTGGCACGGGATATTCTTCTTTAAGTTATCTGAAAAAATTCCCTATTGATACATTAAAAATTGATCGTTCTTTTATTACTAATGTACAAGACAGAAGTGGTGGTGATAATGCTGCAATTGTGACGGCTATTATGGCCTTATCGCACAGTTTACGTTTAGATGTTGTTGCAGAAGGTGTTGAGACTGCACAAGAGCTCGCTTACTTGCATGCCCTGGGCTGTAAAACCATTCAGGGTTTTCTTTTCAGTAAACCTTTATCGGTAGATGAATTTACTAAAATTCAGCAAGACTCTATGCATATGAAAAATATTTTAGAGCAAGTTCGTGAGGAACTTGCGGGTTAGTTTATATATTTATTATTAAAGTAATTAAAGCGCCGCTTTAGCAACCTCACTTAAATTATTCATATCTGTTTCCATTCTTAGTCGTTCTTCTTCGAGTTTTTCTGCATTCGATTTTTTATCGATGCTGTGTGGTTCACCAACAGCAATAACAATGCGTGAAAAAGGTTTAGGAATAATAAACTTATCCCATGTCTTTAATTCCCAATAACGACTTGCCATGTATGCAATGGGTAACATAGGACTTTGTGTTAATTGCGCTAACATGACGGCACCTTGTTTAAACTCATGCACGGGACCTGTAGGGCCATCGGATGTTGTGATGGGTGAGACCTTGTCTTTAGTAATCGTGTTATACATGTCTCTTAATGCACGGGCACCGGTTCGGTTACTTGAACCGCGAATAGCGACGGCTCCCCATGATTCAACAATTTTTGCCGGCACTTCACCATCAACAGACGGGCTAATAAGAAAACCAATTTTAAGCCCGCGTTTTTGCAATTTACGCATGTACCATGAACCAAAGATATGCATCTGGTGCCAGTAGCAGGGAATAATAGGTTCACCTTTTTCGATGAGTTTTAGCGCATGCTCATCACCAATGATTTTTTCAACCCGACAGGTCCACCAAAAGCTGGAAATTAAAAGTTTTACGATCGGTCGGATAATGGCGTAACCTAATTTACGCTTCCATGTCATAGCACGCATAATGAAGACCCTTCTTTATAATTCATTAATTTGTTTAAGCTTAGTTTCTTGTGGTGTAATCTTTTCAGAGCAAGCAATGTGGCAAGTATATTCTTTATTATCATCGGCAGAAACAATCTCAATGGGATAGCTATACCAAAAATGACTTTGATAGTGACCGCCATGTGCTTCATGTTTAATATCATGCATGTTGTAAATAGAACCAAAATTGGCGGCTTTTATAATAGCTTCATTTTTTGTCCAAAGATTAAAGAAATCATGCTTATTGTTTTCAGCGTTGCTACTATTACCTGAACCTGGTGTTTCGGTCAGAAACTTTTTCAATGTTGCCGGTTTAACGTCTCTCCGTAACTCAACATCAATACCCACTTTAACGCTATCGGAGATAACACAACAAACGATGTTACCTGAGTGAGAAATATTGAAATCGATATTATCGTCAAAGAAGGGCTTAGCCTGCTTCGGAAACTCAAGTTGAGATAAAGAAAAAGGAATATCAGAAAATTCAGCCATACCCAATTTAAGTAGTTGCAGGCCTGCTAAAGACAATACCTGATCATTTTGCTGGCGTATTTTTTTAACCTGTTGTTGTTTTTGTACAGGTAATTCATCAATCCAGTCGG
>JAUVGM010000271.1 GCA_030593785.1 Gammaproteobacteria bacterium
TCTTGTAGCTGAGAAAAAACAAGAAGATGCTCATACCAAAGCCATGAAAACAGAATTGGAATGGGTGCGCTCAAATGCCAAAGGCCGCCATGCCAAGAGCAAAGCACGTCTTGCCCGTTATGAGGAAATGGCCTCCAAAGAATATCAAAAACGTAATGAAACCAACGAATTATTTGTACCTCCAGGGCCTCGTCTAGGAGAGCTGGTTATCGAAGCAAACAACATTAGCAAGAGTTTTGGCGACAAATTATTATTCGAAAATTTAAGTTTTAATCTACCCCGAGGTGGTATTGTTGGCATTATCGGGGCTAACGGTGCCGGTAAAACAACCCTCTTCCGCATGATGACGGGCGAAGAAAAACCAGACAGCGGTGAATTACGCCTGGGTGAAACAGTTAAAATTGCTCATGTCGACCAAAGTCGTGATTCTCTTGATGACAAAAAAACAGTATGGCAAGAAATCTCAGATGAACACGACATCATGACCGTGGGTGAGTTTGAACTGAATAGTCGCGCCTATGTTTCCCGTTTTAACTTCAAAGGTTCCGATCAACAAAAACGTGTCGGTGATTTATCCGGTGGTGAACGTAACCGGGTGCATCTGGCGAAATTACTTAAAAGTGGTGGCAACGTATTACTGCTTGATGAACCAACAAATGATTTAGATATTGAAACCTTGCGCGCATTAGAAGAAGCCATTTTAGAATATGCCGGTTGTGTTGTAGTCATTTCACATGATCGCTGGTTCCTTGATCGAATTGCGACACATATACTGGCGTTTGAAGGTGATAGCCATGTTGAATGGTTTGAAGGTAACTATGCAGATTATGAAGAAGACAGAAAACAGCGTCTTGGTGATGATGCTGAACCGCATCGTATTAAATATAAGAAAATTGATGCCTAATAAAAAAGCACATACTAAATACACTATTAGGCAGGTAGGATGGATCAAGAAACAACGTGACGGATCCATCTTTTTTGTTGGTTCCGCTTCGCTTGAACCCACCTACTCTAACAAAGAAAATATATGTTAGAACTTAGACCAAATTGTGAATATTGTAACAAGGATCTTCCGCCAGATTCAGAAGAAGCGATGATTTGCACATTCGAATGTACTTTTTGTAGAGGTTGCGTAGAAACGAAGCTAAAGGGATGCTGCACCACTATCTAAATCAAGCGTGGTGGCAACTTCGTCTCGCGGCCTATTCGACCAAGTGAACTGCTCGATAAATATCCGGCATCTAAAAAGCGAATTTTAAAAAATTAATTCTCAATATCACTAACAACATCATCCCAGCTAATGGTTTTCAATGCATCAAAAACTAAGTCATCTTCAAACATATCTTCCGAGTTATTTAAACTCAAACCAGGTTCAGAGATGACATTAACACACAATAGATCCCAACTTTCTCGATCAAACTCAGTAACGTCACCGTCGTAATACTGTACTTCAATCGCATCTTCGTTCTCTATAGCAACAACTTCAAACAGGCGATTTTGGATGTCTCGATACCATAAACCAATTTCCGGGTTACACAGTGCAATTGCCATGTCTGTTCTCCATAAGCATTATATATTAGCACTCACTTACAGCAAAAAAGTGGCTCCTCTCCCTTACAACACTAGCACCGTCTACAGAATTTGCACTGTTTCTAAGCTAAAAAATAAATAATAGTCAAAAAAATACGCTTCACCTAAATCAACTAAAGCGAAGCGTATTTAAACAGCTTAAAATACAGTAACTTAACTTACTGCATTGTTTCAGAAGTACTGGCTGCAGGAGCTGCTTCTGGCTCAGTTATAGCTCTTGGTGCAGTCTCAGGTGCAGCAGTTGCTACGTCATAACTAAGATTTTTTTCAGAAATAACTTCGCCAGCACCATTTACGACAGATACTTTCCAGTCACCCGTCCATTGAGGAATGAGACTTTTGCTTGACCATACACGCCAGCGTGGGCCTTTAACGTTAAACTCTACTTCCGCAACAATCTTGCCATCATATTCCCAACGATGAATTGCTGTCTGACCACTCATGTCGCGAAGTTCAGTAAAGAATTTTACTTGTCCATTTTCATTGGTTAAATTTTCCAGGTTTTCAGTTGGTTCACGCTCGTCAATTGTTCTGGTAAATGCTGAACGAACAACACTGCCCCGTGAAAAACCACTTTGTTCTTTCATCTCTTGTTTTGCTGGAGCCGCCGCAGGTGTTGTTTCGACAACAGCCGCATCAGATTCGATTAACTGAGATGTAGCAGGATTTGTTTGCGTTTCTTCTGCAAATATTGATTGAGAGATAAGTAATAAGCTTATAATTCCAATTGTATTTTTCATGTTTTTCTCCTTTATTTCCCCATAACAGGATTAGTTTTTATTCTTAAATCTGTCATAAATCTAACAGGCACTATAAGACCTCATTCTTGAAGTTTGTTCTGTGAGCATAATCACAGAGTCAGAGAGATTTTAATACTCACTAAGTTACTGTTCAGCGCTTTTGATTTGAGTAAAACTCAGCAATAATACTCATACATAATCATAATTAACTTATAAAAATGACACCGAATTTATGACAAATTACATTGGCACAGAACATTTCAGCCACGATGAAGATACTTCATGTACAGGTATTTTAATTACCAACCTCGGCACACCAGATGAACCTACTCCATCAGCTGTACGACGATATCTCGCTGAGTTTCTCAGTGATCCGCGTATTGTAGAAGCACCACGGTTAATTTGGTGGTTTGCCTTACACGGTGTTATTTTGCGTATTCGCCCAAAACCCGTAGCGAAAAATTACAAAAAAATCTGGACTGATGAAGGTTCCCCCCTATTAGCCATTAGCCAAAAACAAAAAGAACTTTTACAGCAAGCTATCACTCCGCATTTTAAAGGCAAAGTAAAAGTTGAACTAGCGATGCGTTATGGCAACCCATCAATAAAAGATGCATTGCTTAATTTAAAAGAAGCCGGAGCACAAAGACTTTTAGTGTTACCTCTTTACCCGCAATATTCGGCAACTACCACCGCGTCAACTTTTGATGCAATAGCTGATGAATTAAAAACATGGCGATGGATACCTGAGTTTCGCATGGTGCAGCATTACCATGATCATGAAGCTTATATTCAAGCATTAGTAAACAGCATTACTTCTTATCAAAAAGAAAATGGTGTACCTGAAAAATTATTATTTTCATTTCATGGTTTACCACAACGTTACCTGGATCAGGGTGATCCCTATTTTTGTGAGTGCCATAAAACAGCGCGGCTTGTTGCTGAAAAAATGGAACTTAAAGATGATCAGTGGATCCTTGCCTTCCAATCACTCTTTGGTCGAGAAGAGTGGCTCAAGCCATATGCTAAAAATGTTTTAATTAGTTGGGCAAATGAAGGAATTAAAAACGTACAAGTTATTTGTCCCGGGTTTTCAGCTGACTGTCTTGAGACGTTAGAAGAAATTAAATTTGAAAATCGAGATTACTTTTTAAATGCGGGTGGTGAAAAATTTGAATATATTCCTGCACTTAATGATAATGCAGAGCATATTGGCATGATGGGCCAACTGATAAAACAACATGCATCTGACTGGTTAGATATTGAGAAAAAGAAATAACTCAAAATTAAAACTCAAACAAAGACAGATTCTGTAGGTTCGAATTTATTCGAACGCGGTACATATAACAATCACTATGGATGTTCTCACCTCTGCGTTCGAATAAATTCGAACCTACAAAAAGTCTAAATAGCTTAAACAAAAAAAGGGAAGCCGAAGCTTCCCTTTTATACAAGTAAACCAAAGTATGACTAAGCAATACCCGGGTTTCCTTCCATACCAACAATTTTTGGTGT
>JAUVGM010000286.1 GCA_030593785.1 Gammaproteobacteria bacterium
TGCAACTTTAAATAATATGCCACGCGCAAAATGTGTTTCAAGCTCCGTCCACGGCAACTTACTTGTTTCACCGTGTAAGTGCGCACGTAACTCTTCATCGCTGTAGGCTTTAGCAGGAAATGCCCCCCATACTGGTGCTGGCCATGCAATATCCGTTGTATAACGTACGACATGATGAATATGTAATTGAGGAACTACGTTGCCTAACGCTGCAACATTCATTTTATCGGCATTAAATTCATTTTTTAAATATTCTAATAGCGCATTAGATTCAATTTTTAACTGTTCCTGTTCATCTTTTGTTAAATCAAAAATCTCGGTCATTCCTTCCCGATCAGGAACCAACACACACCAGGGATAATTAGCATCACGCATTAATAACACATTACAAAGATCAAACTTCCCAAGTACTACACAGTCATTTAATAAACGAGGATCGAGTATGATCATTTTAAGAATCCAGCTTTTGTTCTATTTCCTGAACGAGAATAAAAGGGGCAACCACAACTGTCCATAAGTTTGCAGATGCCTCATGCCATTTTTTAGCATCTTCAACTTCAACACCTATTACCGTTTTATCATCGAGCCATTTTTTTAATGACTCTTTATCATCACGACTCATAACGATAGCCACGTCAAGAATGTCAGTTCCTTTTGCAACTTTAAATAATATGCCACGCGCAAAATGTGTTTCAAGCTCCGTCCACGGCAACTTACTTGTTTCACCGTGTAAGTGCGCACGTAACTCTTCATCTGTTTGTAACGAAGCATCATTCATAATAGTACCTGTGTAATTACTTTGTAGTAACCCAATTAATTAAATGTTCGGGATATTGTTCATAATGAATATATTCTTCCGAAACCACTTTACCTGCGATAGAAATACCCGCATTGACAACACTTTCTTTTCTACCACTAATAAGTGGGTGCCACTCAGGCAAAGGTTTGCCCAGCTGTAACAAACGATAGGCACAGGTTGAGGGCATCACTTCCAATGCGGCCTTATTGTCAACACTCAATATCATACAATCAGGCATACTGACTTTACGATTTGCATAATCAGAGCAACGACATTGATCAATATCCAATAACTTGCACGTTACATTAGTAAAATAAATTTCGCCGGTATCTTCATCTTCCAGTTTATTCAAACAACAACGACCACAACCATCACACAAAGATTCCCATTCTTGCTGTGACATTTCTGATAATGACTTTATTTCCCAAAATTTTTCTGTCATTGATATTTAAACCTGTTCTTCAAGACTGGCGCAACGAATACAAAGTGGAACAGCTGGATCGACCTCAAGACGTGCGACTGAAATAAGTTCATCACACTTTAAACAGTAACCATAGTCGCCAGACTCCATTCTTGATAATGCAGACGATATTTTACGCAACCCTTCTTCATGTCGTTGCTTCGTTTCCTTAGTCATAGCCTGCCCTTGTAAGGCATCCATTCTGGATAAACGACCCATTGTACTTTGATCTAATTCAACTGTTTTCGACGATTCAGTTTCACCTTCAATCGCAGTTGTTAATGTTTTGCGATTTTCAATTAAGATATGATGAAGGTCTTGTATTTTTTCATCCGATAACTCAGTCATTAAGCCATTCCACTAAATAATAAATATATTGTCCTTCCGATGATTTCGAAGGTCCAAGAACACGTGCGGCAAAGTGTTTTTTATCAGCGTCAGCCTGCTCAAGTGCATCTTCTTTTGATGCCACAACTTCAACGCAACCTTTAGGGAAGCGGTTGCGGCTTCGCTTAGGGACATAAACAACAGCAAAATGTTCTTCAGACACTTTGGTATAGGGATCAGGAGGAACAAAACCACGCATACTTTAACCTGCGTTATCCTGATTTTTCACAAACAATAATTTACCACCACAATCTCTACACAAATAATGACCTTTTCCACGAAGAATCTTATTATGCCGTCGACTGGTTAATTCGTAATTTTGGCAACCACAATAATAAATGAATCTTTGATAATTTCGTACCGGCAAGCCCGTCAAGTCATAGTTAGCCGTACGGTTTGCAGCAACACCAAACACCTGCATCACGGATTTCCATTCATTACCATGAGGTCTGATTTTTTTTAAGCCAAACAATATATCAGTTACATAATGTGCGACTTCATGAGGAATAGTTTCACTAAAATTATCATCATAATACTTTGAGAAAACATAAGGGTTATAGCGAATAACACGTTGCCCAGCTTTAACGCGATACATACCGGCCGCTTTGCCCGTCAGGTCGAATAACACAGGGATTTCAGGGAGTGTACGACTGTAATAATCTTCAGCACTTTTAACAAAATGATTTGTTTCTTTTATCACCTGCTGCTGGAGAACAGGTGATATAGGCTGAATGAGATTATTTTGTTCTGACATGGCGCTAGTTTACACCATAGCGCTTTATGGGAGAATCCAATAATTCTCATTCTACAATTATGCTAAATCAATTATCCTTGATTTCACTATGTTTTGGCCAGGCATCTGAATTAATGGTTTCCTGATAAGCATGCCACGTTGCATGCCCCACTAAAGGCATTAGAACAATAAATCCAATAAATGCGGTCACAAAACCAATTGCGACAATAAACAAAATAATGAGCGCCCATAAAACTGAAACCGTTCTATTTCGAAGCACTGCATTAATACTGGTGATAACGGCGGTAATTACATCGACCTTTTTATCCATAATCATCGGTAAAGAAAAGGCGCTAAAACAAAAAATGATTGCAGAAAAAACAGCACCAACCAGTGTGCCAACTAATAAAAACACGATAAATTGTGTCCAGTCAGCACTTACATCAGATGGATAGAAGATATGAATCATGGAGGCTGCCCGAGCCCATACTAAAAATACAACTGACAAAATAACGGCAAACACCAGCTCGTTACTTAAATGTCGTTTCCCTTCGCGTAAACAATAACCCAACTTCGGCTCCATACCTGCCTGTATCTGGCAACTTATTGAATATAAACCGATAGCTAATACCGGGCCAAGAAAAATAAAACCGGATAATATGCTTGCAAGTAAACCAAGCCCGCCATAAAGCCAGACCATTAAACTCACACCATAACCTAAAACCACAATAATCGAACCATAGGTCAAACTTTGTTTTGGTGCTCTTTTAATATCTAACCAGCCCAATCGCAACCACCGCACAGGTGCACCAAAATCCAGATTATTGCATGGAGCAACAAATGGTAATTCATCTGTATTCAGTTTTTTTTCAGCTGATGTCATAAGCTTTCCCCTTAAAAAGATAAGTATAAATTTATTAGTATTATTATTAGGAGTAGCAATATTTCTGTAGATAAAATAACCCTGTGAAGCTATTAATTCAAGATAATCTTATCAAAATCATGGATTACACTGTTTTTTGCAATGAGTAGATAAAGGAGCGTAATGCCCGCATATAAGGTTTAATACTTTGCATAAAGCCATCATTATGCCCTCCCTCAATTTGCAAGAATTTTTTTTCTGATTTCACCGCTGAAAATAATTTTTGACCTGTAACAAACGGGATAACCCGATCATCAGGACTATGCACCACTAACACTGGAGCAGCCACCTTCTTTATTTTAT
>JAUVGM010000309.1 GCA_030593785.1 Gammaproteobacteria bacterium
CGTAACTTATGCCATGCACCGGATAAGGTCATCATACCGTTGATCATGCCACCCCATGAAGGAGCAAGTAAGACTAACGAGAACACCATACCGATAGATTGAACCCAGTCGGGTAAAGCGGTGTAGTGTAGATGATGCGGGCCAGCCCACATATAAGTAGAGATTAACGCCCAGAAATGCACAACAGATAAACGATAAGAATAAATCGGTTTACCTACTTGCTTAGGAATAAAGTAATACATAATTCCTAAGAAACCAGCAGTTAAGAAGAAGCCTACTGCATTATGGCCGTACCACCATTGCACCATGGCATCGATAGCGCCAGGGTAGAATGAATATGATTTGGTTAAACTGACGGGGATGACCGCACTGTTAACAATATGCAACACCGCAACCGTGAGAATAAACGCACCAAAGAACCAGTTAGCAACATAAATATGCTGAACCTTGCGTTTCATAATGGTGCCAAAGAAGACCACTGCATAAGAGACCCAAACCACCGCAAGTAGAATATCAATCGGCCATTCAAGCTCAGCATATTCTTTAGAGCTGGTCATGCCTAATGGCAGGGTAATCACCGCAAGCACAATAACCAGCATCCAACCCCAGAAGGTGAAGGCAGCCAGCTTGTCTGAAAATAATCGAACCTGACAGGTGCGTTGCACCACATAATAGGAGGTGGCGAATAATGCCGAGCCACCAAAGGCAAAAACCACTGCATTGGTGTGTAATGGTCGTAAACGACCGTAAGATAACCAGGCTGTATCAAAATTGAGCGCAGGCCAAATCAGTTGCGCTGCAATCAATACCCCGACCGTCATACCTATTACACCCCAGACTACCGTCATCACGGCAAACTGGCGTACAACGGTATAGTTGTAAGTGTTTTGTGAATCCATAACTTCCCCTTATAGAAATGACATAAATAGTCATTATTTTTAGATTATTACAAAGACAAAGTTGCCTTAGACTAAAAGGTGAAGTTTGCCTTAGCTTGCTCTGAGGGTGTTTGATCTAGATCAATAAGGCAAGACCTTATGAATCATAAGGAAGAAATTAACGGTTTGTAACAATAAGAGAGGTTAACTTGCTTGAGATGAGCCCGAACAACTATTAGTCGCGCAGTGAGTTGCGAGTTTGCGTAACTCATCGAGCATTAAAATAGAGATGTGTTTACGATCTACCTTCAACAAGCCATCATCCTGAAAATGACTTAGCAATCGACTGATAGTTTCTACTGCCATTCCTAGAAGATTTGCGATATCACCGCGTGACATGCTGAGATTAAATTCATTAGCCGCATAACCGCGTTTATTTAAACGCTCTGACATTCCGAGTAAGAAGCTGGCAAGACGAGTTTCAGCAGGCATTTGGGCGAGTAATAACATTAAATTCTGATCTTGCTGAATCTCTTTACTCATTAACCTTAATAACTGGTGTTGCAGGTTAGGAATGTCACGTGCAAGTGATTCCAGTCTTTCAAAAGGGATTTCACAGACGCTGGACGTTTCAAGCGCTTTAGTGGTGCAGGTATGTCTTTCTTCACTAATGGCATCCATACCTAATAATTCACCGGGCAGAGCAAAGCCAACAATTTGTTCAGTACCGTCTGGATTGGTTAAGTAAGTTTTGAATGAACCACTACGTATGGCATAAACTGATTTTAGAGGTTCACCAATGCGAAATAGAAAGTTATTCTTACTGACCGATTTGCTGCGCTTTATTACGCTGTCTAAACGGTCAATATCACCGGTCTCTAACCCCATAGGAAGACAAAGGTCATACAAACTGCAGCTCTGACAATGACTTTTTAGTTCTGAGAATTTTATAATTTGATTGTCAGTCATTCAATTTGCCTTGGTATATATAATATAAGGAGTGATTCCGCTTTGTGCCAATTGTATTGCCTTGCTGACTGTGAGGCAAAAAAATATTTTTAATATCCACATGACTTATATGGAAATGCTGTTGATGTATAAAGTACTTAAATGTTCATTTTCAGGTTTATAACCCACAAAATCACTAAAGTTAACCGCTGTAAAGTACGATAATATCAAAAGTATGATACTTAAAGCCCTCATTCTTGAAAGCACAGGTTATTACCGTAGTTTATTACACAAAATATTGTCCGATATTGGTGTGGAATGTGATGTTTATTCCAGAGGTAAAGAAGCTCTTGAAGCTGCAAAAGATATTGAATATGCCTTTATCCTTGTTTCTCGATATTTAGACGATACCAGTGGTGAATTATTCCTGCATCATTATCGTGAAAAGCACCCATTAGGCGATGCATTGACCATTATGATCACGGCAGATGAAGTTTCTGAGATTATGTTGGATGCAAATAAAGCGGGTTTTAAACTGGTATTTAATAAACGGGATATATAGATTCAATACCGGCTTTTCTAACCAGTGTTCTGAATAACCGAACCTTGAATTTAAAAGGCAATATTCTTTATATCGAAGATCAAAAAAGTGTTGCTTCTGCAACAGTTGCCTTATTTGAAAGTTATCAGGCGAAAATCGATCAGGTGAGCAATTTATCTGATGCAAAAGAAAAATTCACCAATAATAGTTATGACTTAGTTATTACTAATTGTAATCGGGATAAAAATGAAACGGGTGATAACATTCTTCATTTTGTGCGTGCGTCTAATCATATTGATAAGGCGCGTATTCCGATTCTTGTTGTTTCTGCAGAAGCCGATCAAACCAAACGGACTGCATTTTTAAGAAACGGTGCGAATGATTTTATTATAAAACCCTATGATGAAGATGAATTGATTGTGCGTTCGTCAAATCTCATTAAGAATAAAAAAGTTTTCGAACAAGTGAAAAAACAACAGCAAGAATTAACTAAACTGGCAATGACGGATCAGCTGACAGGTTTGTATAACAGGCATAGTTTATTTGATCTTGGTCCTAAATATTTGAGTGATGCTAAACGGCATGGCTTTTCAGTTTCTCTGCTGGTTTTTGATCTTGATCATTTTAAAAATGTGAATGACACACATGGCCATGGTGTCGGGGATATTATTTTAAAGGCTATAGGACAGGTGTTAAATGATAATTGCCGAATTGAAGATACCGTTGCTCGATTTGGTGGTGAAGAGTTTGTTATGTTGCTTTCCCATTGCGATATTGATTTTGCCTTTACCAAAGCAGAGAAAATAAGAGTAGAAATTGAAAAATCAAAACCAAA
>JAUVGM010000263.1 GCA_030593785.1 Gammaproteobacteria bacterium
TGTAGTTCTCAAACAGATACATCAGTACGTCGAGTATATTTTCTTTCATTTTACTTCCTCTTACCTGCCTTGACAGTAGTAGCCACCAGATAAGGCTGTTACATACCCTTGCAATTCCAATACCAATAGCATGGAGCAAACCGCATCCGCAGTCAATCCACTTCTTTCAACCACTTTATCCACTGACGTGGGTTCAAAATCAATGCATTTCAAGACCTGTTTATACTCATCATCTACATTTTGTGATGAATTTGTTTCCTCGTCTTCAGTTTTATTGGTTGTGTTAGTGCCTTCTGCCAGCATACCGACAAAGCCCCCTAATTCTTCAAGGATATGTTCAGCTGTTTCGACTAATTTCGCACCCTGACGTATCAATGCATGACAACCTTTTGCCAAGGGATGGTGAATTGAACCCGGCACTGCAAACACTTCACGCCCTTGTTCAATGGCTAATCGCGCCGTGATTAAAGATCCGCTTTGTAATGCCGCTTCAACCACTAATACGCCCATACTGAGGCCACTAATAATGCGATTTCGACGTGGGAAATTGCCGGGTAGAGGAGGGGTTCCCGGTGCATATTCAGACACTAATACTCCATTTTCAGCGATTTTATGTGCTATATCGCGATTTTTAGAAGGGTATACCCGATCTAACCCTGTTCCTGTTACAGCAACAGTGAATCCCGTACCTTCTCGATCACTACACATACTGTCAAGTGCACCCTGATGTGCAGCTGTATCAATACCCAAAGCCATACCGCTGGTCACCGTCATTCCCATTGAAGTTAAATAAGCAGCAAAATCATGGGCAATATCTTTGCCGGCATGCGTAGGGTTGCGACTCCCAACAATCGCTAGTTGTGGCAATTTTAGAATCTCAGGCTGACCTAATACATATAAGACAGGTGGGGCATCAGGAATGCTTTTCAATAAAGGAGGGTAACGCTCATCATCCAAAGTTAAGATGCTGGCATTATCCTGCTCCAGCCATCTTAAATCTGCATCCACTTTATCCCAATCAGGTGAAGATAAATGCTGAATCAATTTTTCCGATAAACCTGCTTCTTCCCAAACTGATCTACCTGCATTAAGAACTACAGATGGATTGTCAAAAGCTTCAAGCAATGAATGAATTCGAATAGGCCCAAGATTGGGTACATGGGTTAGAGCTAACCAGTTACGTAAAGAATTTTCTGTTTCTGTCATTTAATCTGTCCTCACCAATTCCGTTTGGTTGATGGAGTGTAGCACTAAAACGATTCGTGACGCTGTGGTTTAGTGGCTTGAATTTGGCCATGCAACAGGGAGGCTTAAAGTATGTGTGCTCGTATCTATAAACTGGCCGCTTTCGACTGTGATTTTAAGTAAGCCTTATGTGAACAATATTCATAATATCAAAACCCAAGCCGGCAACAACTTCTCTGCAGAATAATAAGTAATATTTACTCGTGCACCCCTAAGGTTTTTTATTGCTGTTTTCTTTTATAATTAAATGACACTTACCTGTCTTCAATCATAAGTATTAGCTGGGTCATATTCATCAAGTTTTCTAATTCTAAAGTCTTTCGAACGAAACTTTCCTTTCCATTTATTTCTAGTTTTCTTGACATGATTTTTAGCCTTGCCGCGATTGCCATTACAAGCACAAGAACTATATGCTCCTATAGTGTATTTAAAATATTTTCTTTTTTCTGCTCTAAAGTAATCATGCCATTCATTTTTTGCGTGCACACTATTTTCAAGGCAACCGTTACCTCGAGTTTTATATGTTGCTAAATTCGAATAATAATATTTCTTATATTCATAACTATAAGCATAGCCTACTGCAAAACATTGACTTGTCTCCACCGCTGACACATTAGTTGGACTTACTATAAAAACACTAAATATTATCAATAATAACTTTTTAAGCTTTCCTTTATACATACAACACCTTTGATTTTAATAAATAATGTATTAGAACTTGTGGATTACAACGAGCTTTATTCTTCTTGCATCATTTCGAGAATATATAATTCCATATGTTTTTTATTTAACGTGCTCTTAGTCTGTTTCTTTCCAATCTAGAATGCTTCCTTATCGCCTTGGCATTTAGGATTTTGCATTGCTAGATTACCAAGATTGATGAATGCTTTCATTAATCTGCTCTCCAATTCACGTTCTCCGCCTGGATAATTAAAATATATTCTAAAGTAATCCCTATAACTTGTACGATCCCAATCATTTCCATCTGTATATTCACCTTCATTATCATGCCTAACTAATTTTTCTTTCATATCAAAAACTAAAATATAGCGTTCAGGCTTGACCCCGACTCTCTTCCAGCTCGATATACTAGTAAATGCAGATGAAGGAGCACTGTAGGTAAGCTCATCCTTCTTACTATTCCCTTTATTGAAATCGACGCGTTCTTTCCACCCTGAATATACCTTACATTCGCCAACTGATAATGTGGCAGAATATAGACGTTTATCCCCATAGTTTCTCTCACTAGTGAATGAATCTTTGTACTTATTAAACTTAGACATAATAAAATTACGAGTAGCCTCAAAATTTGGCGCGGCGAAAGAAGTTGAAGTTAGTAATAACGAGGTAATAAGAAAAATTAAATGAATAAGTTTTTTCATAATTGATTACTCTTTAAGTTAGTAAATTTAAATAATTTATTATTATTTGATCAGCTTAGGGGGGGGGATAACTGATAAAATCTTAATAAGACAAAACTTATATTAAAAGTAAGTTAATGTAAATATATGTCAAGAAAGTTAATATCTGATATTAGAACAGCATTATTAAGTTATTTACCTATCAGAATGTCTGCTTTGTGTTGTGGGTTCAAGTTGTCGTTACATATAATCATACTTTATCTGAAATCGCCATTTTATGTGTGCGTACAGACATATGAAAATAATAAGAAATGAAAAGGCTTTTGAAGTAACTGCAGTAATAGGTAATGCACTCGGATAACGAGAAGTTAAAGAGCAAGGCATGAGTTAGAGAAAAAGCGGACGAGCCCATGGACGGGCGAAGGTAGAACAACGCAGGAGCAGTTGCCGAGTGTACGATCAGTACATGAGCATTTTGAGTTGATTTATCGTAGTGCCCCTCATATAAAAAATATTATAGAGGGTAAACGCCGCTATTTAGCTCCACGCTATTCGTGTTAGGGATTCTCGAAGCGATCGTTGACATGCATTGCTCTATTCGCTTCCATGATTAGCGCATAACTCAAATTCTTATACGTTTTAAACACCATCATGATTCCCGCACGTTCATCCGGTAAATCAACAGCGCTGAAAAAGAAAGCTTGTGAGTCATAAACTCTAGCCCCTTTTTGCATAACAGCTAAAACATGTCCTGGTGCTAACCCGTCATCTTCGCCTCTATTTAAGACAACGACCATATGTTGACCAATTTGTGAAACCCCGTTAAAGACTGACATGATCTGTCCTTTAACTTTCTGCTGTGGTGAACGTGGTGTGAATTGAAACATTTCATCGCGTTGCTCATAAGGAATCAAAACATCGTTATTTAAGACTTCACGTAACGCTTTTGTAATGACTAATGTTGCAGGCTTATCCTTATCTTCGTCCACTTTTAGCAAACGTGCATCGGCTAAATAAATCGCTTCATAACCCAATACATCACCCGATTCTGGATCAACATATTCTTTACCAGGACGAACAATATTATAAGCGGCAAGTGGAGTTTCAACATTCATAGCGTAAACCTTATTACCTGTACCGCTAATTAAATGTTCTTCATAACTTGAAACAATATAAGGCGCATCATCAATTTGATCTTCCGTTACTACACGAGGACGATCCAGGAAGGGACGTATTGCATTCATCGGAATAGTTGAAATTGCTTTGTGAATTCCACTGACTCGGGACGATGGTGATAACTTAACAACTTTTAATCCCGGCTTGATGTCT
>JAUVGM010000224.1 GCA_030593785.1 Gammaproteobacteria bacterium
AATAGCGGAATGATCGGCTACACGTGAATTTTGAAATTCAATAATAACTTCCTGTGGATCCTCTTGCGGGTTAAACAGTTCCATAAAGCTCTTTACTGAACCAAAAAATAAAGGTCCATTTAGCTCATAAATACGGATACCGTATTTATTATCATAGCCTTTCACATTTATATGTGAAGCATGTTCCCAGGCAAAAAATAATGCAGAAACAACCACACCGACGACAACAGCGAAAGCTAAGTCAGTTGCAACGGTTACACCTGAAACAAGAATTAATACAAACGCATCTGTTTTTGGTATCTTGCCCATAATGCGCAAGCTTGACCATTCAAACGTTCCAAGTACGACCATAAACATAACGCCGATCAAAGCCGCCATTGGAATTTGTTCAATTAAACTTGAAGCAAACAAAATAAAGATTAATAAAAAGATTGCTGCAGAAATACCGGATAATCGTTGACGACCACCAGAATTAACATTAATCATACTTTGCCCGATCATGGCACAACCACCCATACCACCAAAGAAACCCGTTGTTGTATTCGCGATACCCTGGCCAATACATTCACGGTTACCACGACCACGGGTATTTGTTATGTCATCAATTAATGAAAGCGTAAGCAATGATTCAATCAAGCCAACTGCAGCTAAAATAAAGGCATAAGGGAAAATGATACTCAACGTTTCCCAGTTAAAAGGAACAGAAGGTAAATGAAATGGAGGGAAAGCACCTTTAATAGAAGCTAAGTCACCGACCTTATTCGTCTCAATATCAAAACCAATAACCATAAATGAAACAACTAAAATTGCAGCAAGTGCTGCAGGAAATGCACCTGTAATTTTTGGCAAGTAATGCATAATCGCCATTGTTAAGGCGACTAGAGCTAACAAAATATACATGGCTGAACCCGCCATCCATTCCATGCTTCCGTCAGGTAATTTAAACTGGAAGTGTTGTAACTGGGCAAGAAAAATAACAATCGCTAATCCATTTACAAATCCCAGCATAACGGGATGTGGCACAATACGAATATATTTACCAAGACGTAATATACCGGCCAGTATTTGAATTAAACCTGTCAGTACCACTGCAGCAAAGAGATATTCCACGCCATGTTGAGCAACAAGCGCAACCATGACTACAGCCATTGCTCCGGTTGCTCCTGAAATCATACCCGGGCGACCACCAAAAATAGCGGCTAATAAACCCACCATAAATGCTGCGTATAAACCAACTAACGGATCAACACCGGCGACGAATGCGAAAGCCACTGCTTCTGGAACCAATGCCAGGGCAACAGTTAAACCGGAAAGAATTTCATTTTGAAAACATGCGCGACTGGCGCAACCCATCTGAAACATAGAATAACTCCGAAAATATACACTTAGAGCAAAAAAGAGGCGAATAATAGCAGAATTAAAACGGTAAAACTTTATTTAGTGTAAATCTGACTCAGCCAAATAAAGGTTTGTTCTTGATAGGATTTTTTAAAGCCGGCTTTAATGATCCAGCGTTCAATATCATCGGGATTATGAACAAAAGCACGGAAATCTGAGCCTATTAATTTTAAACCTATAGCCATGATTTCAATTGCCACTTTAATAAACCAACGACTGCGTGGATAGGTTAAGGCATAGACACGCTTGGTTTTATTTACAGAATGATTAATCAAAAGTTCTGCATGAGGATAACAACACACGACTTTATCTAAAATAGTAATATCAGCAGCTTCAACCTGATCGAGTAACTCAATAAAATCACCCTGAATATATTCGACACGATCACTCAGGCCTTTTTCATCAGCCCATTGTTGAGCTTCTTTTAACATGTCAGGTGAGAAATCAATTCCAACTGCACTTTTAGCACCTTGCTCTAAAAGAACCTGATGAAAATAGCCAACCCCACTACCCACTTCCAACAAAGTACTATTTTTATATCCAGCAATCTTGATGCCCTGCATAAGTTGTTCCTGCGATGGTTCAAACCCATGTTTGCTAAAACGGCGACGATAGCTTCGGGCAAAAAACGAAAAGATACGTCCGCCTGATTTTGAATGTGGGCAACAACAACTCATGAGATTAACTATTCCTTTCCAACCATTTTACGGTTGCAGCTGTTCCAATAAACATACCTGAAAATGCCAGAATCGATTCAACGGACAAGGTTGATATTCCCGTTAAACCCTGACCTACATTACAACCATAGGCCATAATGGCTCCGATGCCCATTAAACTACCTCCCATAGCAGCAAATTTAACTGATCCTGCTTTTGGTTTTTCAAACTTAAAGCGTCCACTTAATAATGAAAATAATAATGTCGCTGCAGCAATACCAATAACAAATGAAATTGCAAAAGATAACCCCGGGATCTTTCCAGAAATAAGAATGTAACCAAAGCGAGCCAAAGGACCAGATACCGTGATGGCTGACGGCTTAGAGGGATCAAATTCATCCTGAGCCAGAACACCGGTAATATACCAACCGCAGATTACCAACAGCCCAATAACAGCTCCGGCAATAACCATATTTTTTGCGTCTGGATTCCAGTTTTTAACCAGATACGCCAACATTAATGTAACAATTACAATAGCAGGCAACCATTGTGGTAAACCCAACATTACTGCAAGAGAAGCATCTCCCTCTAGGTCAATTGCGGTATTGTGAGTAAGGCCAATTCTGATATCTTCTAAAAATCCAAACTGTGCCGATGCAGCAAGTAACATGAAGAACAACAACGCAACAATAGAATGTAAACTACCTTCTAACGATCTTATTATTGTGCGTGTCGCACAACCTCCCGACAAAACAGCACCAATACCAAATATCAAACCACCAACACCGGCACCAAACCAGTCAAATTGTGAATTTCGATATGCAGATTCAGCGATGGCAACCGTATCTGTAAATTCCAGAAGTTGTGTACCTGTGATAGCAACCAATAACGCTGTTAAAAAAGCCAGGATCTGGCGGTTATCATTAATTAATAAAAAATTTCCAGTTGCTGCAACCATGCAAAAACGATGGCGTTGAATTAATAAACCAAATACCGCACCTACAGCTAAACCACCACCGACTAACCACAAATTCAAATCTTCCATTTCATACCTCTGGATATACAAAAATTTATCAGAAAAACCATAATACTATTTCAATAACCCTCATATCTTAAATATGGGTAGTATCTTAAATTAGAACTACTTCGACAACGTATTATCTATTGATAACTTACTTATCTCCGAATTTTTATTGCTAAAATGCATTTTTTAATTTAACACTGCCAGGGTATATTAAATATGCACCAAGCATAACAACGGGAATACTAAGCCATTGCCCCATATTTAAAGTTAATATTGGTTCAAATGCTTCTTGTGGTATTTTAATAAACTCAATAAAAAACCGTGATCCAAAAATAACAACCATTAATAAACCCATCATAAAACCGGGCTTTAACTTTTCCCTGTGTTTTAGATATAAAAAAGATAATAGAACAAATAATAATAAATAAACTATTGCTTCATAGAGTTGCGCAGGGTGACGCGGTAATGGATCTACACGAGAAAAAATAACCGCCCAGGGTACTGTCGTTGGCATACCTATTATTTCAGAGTTAAAAAAGTTCCCTGTGCGAATAAAAAACGACCCTAATGCAATTACTATGGTCATTCGATCTAACAACCATAAAAAACTGATATCAGATGTTTGTTTTGCATAAACATACATCGCAACTAACATTCCAGCCACACCGCCATGGCTTGCTAAACCGCCTTCCCATATTTTTAAAATATCCAACGGATTTGCCAGGTAATAAGCAGGATCATAAAACAAACAATGTCCCAGGCGTGCTCCAAGTACCGCACCCAATACCATATAAATAAAAATATTATCTAATGTTGCAATGGCTTTTCCTTCTCGTAAATATATCCAACGCATGATATGGAAACCTAAAAAAAATCCTGACGCAAAAAATACGCCGTACCATCCCACGCTTAATCCTGAGAAAGAAAATATTTCCGGTGATGTATTCCAGTGAAAATAATTTGTTGTATCCAATATTTTTCCTAAACGATTTAACCTAACAAAGATTTAATTGCGTCATTTAATTTTTGTAGTTTTTCTGTTTCGCCACCACGATCAGGATGATGTTGCATAATTAAACGACGGTATTCCTGTTTTATTATTTTATCATCTACCGGATCTTTTAAACCCAATTCTAACAAAGCTGCTTCCCGGTTATCAAAACGATTAAATTTATTCCAGAACGATGCCAGCATATCGTAAACATCTTCTTCTGAGGTGTTTTCTAAATTGTTAAAATCCAGATAATAGGATTTTAATTTGTTATCGACTTGCAAACCATTTTCACCTTCTCGATAAGACAATAGTTGAATTTTTAAAGTATGAATACTTAAAAGATACTTTTTCTTATCTAAAAGAATATCGTTTAACAAATACAATGTATGAAATAGAAAGAAATGCGCCTGAAATAATTCATGCGGTAATGCCGGCTCTGATAAAAAATCAAAGTAACCTTGTGCTTTTAAAGACTGCATTAAATCATATTCACCAACC
>JAUVGM010000279.1 GCA_030593785.1 Gammaproteobacteria bacterium
CAGAAAAAGCAGCGCTAAATGCAATGGAAGCAGCAGGTATCACAAAAGGTGATATCGATTTAATTATTGTTGCAACTACAACACCCGATCGTATTTTTCCAAGCACAGCATGTTTATTACAAGACCGTTTAGATATTCATGGTTGTACTGCGTTTGACGTGCAAGCTGTATGCACTGGTTTTGTTTATGCGCTTGGTATTGCTGATAAGTTTATTAAGTCTGGAACACATAAAACAGCATTAGTGATTGGCGCTGAAACCATGTCACGTACTGTTGATTGGAATGATCGAGCAACGTGTGTGTTATTTGGTGATGGTGCTGGCGCTGTAATTTTGCAGGCAAGTGATGAGCCAGGTATTTTATCTACACATATGCATGCTGATGGTAAATACAAAGATTTATTAACCGTACCGGCTGGCGTATCTGAGAATCCTGCCTTGTTCCGTTCTGGTGAAGCCTACATGCAAATGAAAGGCAACGAAGTCTTTAAAATGGCAGTTAATACCTTAGGTCGGATTGTTGATGAAACGCTGGCTGCTAATAACATGGAAAAATCAGATATTGATTGGTTAGTGCCTCATCAAGCGAATATTCGGATTATTAATGCGACTGCAAAAAAACTAAGTATGTCGATGGATCATGTTGTTGTTACTGTTCATGAACATGGCAATACATCGGCAGCATCTGTCCCACTAGCTTTAAATGAAGCTGTGCGTGATGGAAGAATTAAACGTGGTGAAACAATCCTGCTTGAAGCATTCGGCGGTGGTTTCACCTGGGGTTCAGCTTTAATTAAATACTAAGCAAACTTTTTACAATTATTGTAGGTTCGAATTCATTCGAACGCAGAGCTAAAATTAAGCCTCTGATGCTTAAATAAATACCGCGTTCGAATGAATTCGAACCTACGAAATATTAGCTAGCCATTTGCAGCACTTGCAATGACTGTTAAAAAAAATAATAGGATTTAAAAATGTCTCTAGCTTTTATCTTTCCTGGTCAAGGTTCTCAATCTGTTGGTATGTTAAAAGATCTCTCTGAAAACTTTTCAGAAGTATCTGCAACATTTCAAGAAGCATCTGATGCTTTGGGTTATGACTTATGGTCACTCATTCAAGAAGGTCCAGCAGAAAAATTAAACTCTACTGATGTTACTCAACCCGCAATGTTAGCTTCTGGTGTTGCGACATGGCGAGTATGGCAAGCTAAAGGTGGTGCGATGCCATCAATCATGGCAGGACATAGCTTGGGCGAATACACAGCATTGGTTTGTGCGGGTAGCCTGGATTTTGTTGATGCGATTAAATTAGTATCTCAACGTGGTCAGTTTATGATGCAAGCCGTTCCTGCAGGCACAGGCGCAATGGCGGCAATCTTAGGTATGGATGATGAAGCTGTTCGTCAGGTTTGTCTTGATGCAGCCAATGGTGAAGTACTTGAGGCCGTTAACTATAATTCTCCTGGCCAGGTTGTTGTAGCAGGAAATAAATCAGCAGTTGAACGTGTTTGTGTTTTAGCAAAAGAGAAGGGTGCAAAACGTGCTCTGGAACTACCCGTTAGTGTGCCGTCTCATTGTGCATTAATGAAACCCGCAGCTGAGCAGTTAGCAGAAGTACTGAATGGTATTTCATTTAACACGCCTGCAATACCCGTTATTAATAATGTCGATGTTATCGCAGCGGAGTCTGAAGCAGATATTCGTGATGCGTTAAAACGTCAGCTTTTCAATCCAGTACGCTGGGTTGAAACCATTGAAAAGATGACTGCCGAAGGTGCAGATCAATTCAATGAATGTGGTCCAGGTAAAGTATTGGTTGGGCTCAATAAACGAATTAATAAAGCACTGACTTCAAATGCTTTGCTTGATACGGCGACAATTGAGGCAGCACTGAGTTAATTTTTAAAAATTAATGTATTCCCCCTCCCTGAGGGAGGGGGCTAGAGGGACTAGCCCATGGACGGGCGAAGTTAGAACAATGCAGGAGCAATTGTCGAGGGGATCTGTAGATCACCCCTCCCTAACCCTCCCCTTGAAAGGGAGGGAATAACAGAGTTAATAAGGGAATAAAATTATGTCTTTAGAAAATGAAATCGCATTCGTATCTGGTGCAAGCCGTGGTATCGGTAAGGAGATTGCTCTGGCTTTAGGTGCTCAAGGTGCGACTGTAATAGGTACAGCCACTTCAGAAAGTGGTGCAGAAAACATCTCTAACTACCTGAAAGAAAACAACATTAAAGGTCAGGGGATGGTCATGAACGTGACCGATCAAGACAGTATTACGACTACTGTTAAAGCCATTACTGATGGCTTTGGTGCTCCAAGTATTTTGATCAATAATGCAGGAATTACACGTGACAATCTCGTTATGCGTATGAAAGACGCTGAATGGGATGACATCATGAATACAAATTTGAGCTCAATCTTCCGTGTTAGCAAAGCGTGCTTACGTGGCATGATGAAGGCGAAGAAAGGCCGTATCATTAGCATCGCATCAGTAGTTGGTGTGACCGGTAATGCAGGTCAGGCTAATTATGCAGCTGCTAAAGCCGGTGTTATAGGCTTTAGTAAGTCATTAGCACGTGAAGTAGGTTCTCGTGGAATTACGGTAAATGTCGTTGCACCTGGTTTTATAGATACCGATATGACGCGGGCCTTACCAGAAGCGCAAAGAGATGCTTTATTAGGCCAAATTTCGCTTGGAAGGCTTGGCGATGCTGCTGAAATTGCACACGCAGTAAGCTTTTTAGCTTCTCCAGGAGCGGCATATATCACTGGTGAGACATTACACGTCAACGGTGGCATGTATATGAGTTAAAATCAGCAGTATTGTGATTTAACTCTTTGAAAATTCTAAGAATTAATTAAATATGTGATTTATTTGGCTAAAATGGCCATGAAACTAGAATCTAGCGAGTGTTTACAATACAATAGCGCCCGCAGCGTCAATCGAATAAAAATTGGAGGAATTGACCAAATGAGTAGCATTGAAGAACGTGTACAAAAAATCGTAATTGAGCAATTGGGTGTTAAAGAAGAAGAAGTAACGAAAGATGCTTCATTCGTAGACGACTTGGGTGCTGATTCACTCGATACAGTTGAATTAGTAATGGCTCTTGAAGAAGAGTTTGAAACTGAAATTCCTGATGAAGATGCAGAAAAGATTACTACGGTTGCAGAAGCAGTTAATTACATTAACGCTAACGGCTAATCCCGCTGAATCGTAATATTGAAACCGCACCATTATGCAGAAATGCATTGTGGTAGCGGTTTTTTATTTTCTGCTATTATAAGATGACAGCAAATAAAAAATTTAAGAATAAATAACATAATGTTGAGAATAGATAATGTCTAAACGTCGCGTAGTTGTAACAGGTATGGGGATGCTTTCTCCAGTTGGCAATTCAGTTGAAGAAAGCTGGAAGAATATTCTTGCAGGTAAAAGTGGTGTTGAAACAATCACCGCTTTTGATGCTTCGGCCTTTGCTACAACATTTAGTGCGTCAGTTAAAAACTTTGATGTTACCAGCATTATGTCTGCAAAAGATGCTCGTAAAATGGATTCATTTATTCATTACGGTATCGCAGCAGCAATTGAAGCAATTGAAGATTCAGGACTGGAAACAACGGAAGAAAATGCACATCGCATTGGTGTTTCAATTGGCTCAGGTTTCGGTGGTTTAATCACTATCGAAGCTAACTATGAAAAATATTCGAAAGGTGGTC
>JAUVGM010000011.1 GCA_030593785.1 Gammaproteobacteria bacterium
TTTTCATAGACGGCATGAATTTGGTGTTGGTTAAACTGGATCCAGATATCCAGGTTTTTACTGCCAGCAGTTATGAAGATGCATTGCCTGTTATGACCGAAAATCCGGACATGGATCTGGTGTTGCTGGATTTAGGATTACCGGGTCTTAGTGATATTGATGCTTTAAAAGCGGTACGCACTGAGCTGCCGATAACCCCTGTGGTTGTATTGTCCAGTAATGATGATGGCGCTAAAGTTCAGCAAATGTTGAATGTGGGAGCACAAGGCTATATCCCTAAATCCACTAATGCTGAGATTTTAATCCATTCACTTAAACTTGTTCTTTCCGGTGGTATCTATGTACCCCAGGAAATTCTTCCGCAATTGGAACAGGGTGCTGATCGACCTGTGAGCGTGCAAGCTGATACGCCTCTGACTCCAAAGCAGCATGAGGTATTAGGAAAACTCATTCATGGTTATTCTAATAAAGAGATTGGGAATTTATTGAATATGGCTGAGTCTACTGTGCGGGTTCATATTGCAGCCATTCTGAAAGCGTTAAATGTTTCAAATCGTACCAGGGCAGCACACCTGGCAGTACAAAAAGGTTGGATTACGATTGAGCAGGAATCATAAAATTATTTAGACAATAAGACTGAATTTAATAACGCGCGTAATTTCCCACCAGAAACAGGTTTATGTAAAAGTAAAAAGCCACTTTCTTTTGCTTCTTTAATGCGATCCGGTGCTGTATCCCCCGTAATAATGACAGCGGGTATTTTATCGTCTTTGTAATATTCGTAAATAGCATGAATGACATTAACACCCGTTTCATTATTTTGTAATCGATAGTCTGCAAGAATTATATCGGGTCTGTTTTCTGGTTGTAGTTTTTGTTTTACATCTTTGCTTGATGTTAGTTCCAGAACTTTACAGCCCCATCCACTCAAGAGTAATTGTAGAGCATTTCTTATTTCTTCTTCATCTTCAATAATAACTATAGTCTTGTCAGTTAGTTCAGAATTTAGTTCTAAAATATTATTATCGGTTTGAGTTGTTTGACTCGGTGAACTTCGGGGAAGTTCAATAGAAAATACCGAACCTTTATTCGGTACTGATTGCATTGATAGATTAATATCTAATAATCTTGATAATCGGTGAACAATAGAGAGTCCAAGACCTAAACCTTTGCTACGATCACGACCTGGGTTGTCCAGTTGATGGAACTCTTCAAAAATAATGGTTGTGTCTTTGTCATCAATTCCTATGCCACTATCATAGACGGATATTAAAATGGAATTCGCTTTTCTTCTGCAACCTATTAAAATTCGACCGTGGTTGGTATAGCGAATTGCATTTGAAATTAAATTACGCAATATTCTATCTATAATTTGAATATCACTATTAACGAATAAAGAGGTTGGTATAAAGTGAATGCGTAATTTTTTTTCATTAGCTATAGAAGTGAATTCATTCGCCAGGACATCAAACAGCTTTTGAATAGAAAAAGATTTTTTATTAACACTAATAATACCTGCATCAAGCTTTGATATATCCAGCAAAGACTCCAACAGATTTTCTAATGATAAAGATGATTTTTTAATTTTATCGACAATCATGGCTTGTTCCGGATCCTGATTACGTTCATCCAGAATACCCAGAAATAAACTTATTGCGTGTAGTGGTTGACGTAAGTCATGACTGGCTGCTGCCAAAAAACGTGTTTTGGCGGAGTTGGCTAATTCGGCTTTTTCTCTTTTTATTTTTAACTGCTGTATGAGCTCAGTATTTTCATTGCGAAGGATAATAGAGTTATCAAGCGTTTTTTGATTTTTCCTGGCGATAATAATTTGTAGCAAAAGAAAAATGCTCAGCATTATACTAAGTATAATAAAATCAGTTTTATCTTCAGATGCTAATACATAAGCAAAAGGCAATATTGTAGGAATAGCGAAGGCATAATAGGACCAGACAAAGTTTGAGAGTGAAGCAGAGGAACCGACTGTTATACCTGTTAACGTCATTAACAGAAATAACATAATAACGAGATTATCTGTCTGTAAAAATAAAAAAGATGTTGCTCCCCATATGCAACCAGAGATAAATGCTGTTACAACAAAAAACCATCCCCACCATAAAATGTCTTTATCGCTTTGTTCGTGTTTGTCATAACGCTTAAGCATGATAAAGCGGAAGATGGATACTATAATAACGACAAACATCCAATATAAACTCAAGATGTTGGATGTATATTTATAGAGAAATAATGTTAAAAGAGCTGCGATCAGCAAGTTACTTAATAAAATTGAAGATACTTGTTTATAGAGGACTCTAATCCTTTCTGTCTGCAGCTGTTGCTCAGACATAATAATGGTATCTGTATTAGACATAGTGTTTTTTATAGTAAAGCTTTGCGCAGATCCATTCAAGATTTTAAGTATGTACAAACTTTATTCTGCCTGCTATGTCACCCATAAACTCAAAGTGATATCCTGAAAATATGAATATTATCGACTCAATAAAGAATTTACCAGACTCACTTCAACATCCTGTTGACATGCAGTGGCAATCATTAGTTGATTCTGGTGTTGATATTTCTTTACTACCTGATGAGGTGTTTGAAACACTTCCAAAAGTTTGGGCTTGTTCCGATTTTGTGATGCAAGCTTGCGTTCGTTTCCCGGAGCTATTTCTGGAATTAGCTTTAAGCGGCGATTTATTAAAGTCTAAATCTGAACAAGATTATAAAAATGCAATTGTTTCTGATTTAAAGCCGGGAGATGAAGAAGGTTTAAGTAAACAATTACGTTTATTTCGCCGTCGTGAAATGACGCGTATTGTCTGGCGTGATATTGCAGGTTGGGCAGAACTAAAAGAAACAACTCGTGATCTTTCGTTTATGGCAGAGGCATGTATTGATACTGCTTTGTCTCATCTTTATTCATGGCAATGTGCAGAATTGGGAACGCCTGTTAATGATGAAGGTACCGCACAACAACTTGTCGTTTTGGGAATGGGCAAGCTAGGTGCCTGGGAACTGAATGTCTCTTCTGATATTGATTTGATTTTTGCTTTTCCAGAAGAAGGCAATGTAAAGGATGGTCCTAAAGAATTAACTAATTCAGAATTTTTCACGCGCTTAGGTAAAAAACTGATTCAGTCGTTAGATCAACAAACGGCAGATGGTTTTGTTTTTCGTGTGGACATGCGCTTACGTCCATTTGGTGCGGGTGGACCATTGGTTTCGAGCTTTAATAGTTTTGAAAATTATTACCTTGTTCATGGTCGTAGCTGGGAACGTTACGCAATGGTTAAAGTGCGTGTGGTTGCTGGTGACTATGAACAAGGAAACGAATTACTTTCCATGATAAGGCCCTTCGTTTATCGCCGTTACCTTGATTATGGTGCATATGAATCATTGCGAGAACTAAAGGCAATGATTACGCAGGAAGTTAAACGTAAAGGTATGAGTCATAACGTTAAGCTCGGTGCGGGTGGTATTCGAGAAGTTGAATTTATTGCGCAGGTATTCCAGTTAATACGTGGTGGGCGAGATACGGATTTACAGGAACGTCGAGTGTTTGTTGTTTTAGAGCATTTAGAGAAAAAAAATCTATTACCTGATTATGTCGTGAAAGAATTAACTGATGCGTATATTTTTTTACGTAACACTGAACATCGTATTCAGGAATTTCAGGATCGGCAAACACACAACTTACCCGATAATGAAATTGGTCAAACGCGTTTAGCTTTGGGTATGGGCTTTGAAAACTGGGATTCTTTTTTAAATCAGTTAAACCAGCACCGTGCAAATGTCGAAGCACATTTTGAACAGGTTTTTGTTGCGCCTCAAATTGAAGAAAATAAAACGAAGATAGATTCAGAACAACAAACCGAATTTCAAAGGCTGGAAGCTCTTTGGTATAACAAACTGGATGAGGATGATGCTTTAGTTTTGTTATCAGAAAAAGGTTTTAGTGACAGTGCAGCGGCTTTAAAACAACTCAAAACATTACATAGGAGTCGCCAATATGCTTCTTTAAGTCGACAAGGGCAAACTCGTTTGGATCGTCTTATGCCCTTATTGTTGGGTGCGGTGCAGCAGGTCGATAATGTTGATATTACTTTTGAGCGGATTTTGTCCCTGCTTACGAAAGTGGCACAACGTAGTGTTTATCTTGCATTGTTACTCGAAAATCCAATGGTGTTATCGCAACTTATTAAATTGTGTTCGGCGAGCCCATGGATTGCGCGTTACTTGCAACAATTGCCTATCTTGTTAGATGAATTGATGGATCCACGTAGTTTGTATTTACCGCCAGAAAAGGACGAGCTTGAAAAAGACATGCGTCACCGTCTATCACAACTTGATCTTGATGATGTTGAACAGAGCATGGATGCTTTGCGGCACTTTAAGCAGTCTAATGTACTGCGTGTGGCAGCGGCAGATATTGCGGATGCCTTGCCGCTAATGAAAGTGAGTGACCACTTATCCTGGATTGCAGAAGTGATCTTGGATGAAGCGCTTGAGCAGGCATGGCGACACCTGGTTTCACGTCATGGTCGACCGGTTTGTAAAATAGAGCCGGGTGAGGATAGTTTGTGTGATAAGGGTTTTGCCATTATTGGTTATGGCAAACTCGGTGGCAACGAGCTGGGTTATAGCTCGGATCTGGATATGGTCTTTTTGCATGGCAGCGAAAGTAATAATTTGATGACATTGGGAGACAAAGATAAAGGCGAAAAGCCGGTTGCTGTCCCTGTATTTTTTGCCCGATTAGGTCAACGCATTATTCACTTGCTGACTGCCCACACTTCGGCGGGTGTTCTGTATGAAGCCGATATGCGTTTGCGGCCTGATGGGGCTTCCGGCTTATTAGTGACCAATTTAAAGTCGTATCGAGATTATCAGCTGAAAAAAGCCTGGTTGTGGGAACACCAGGCGCTTGTTCGAGCCCGGGTTGTGGCTGGAGATCCTCAAATTGCAGAACAGTTTGACGTTATTCGTCGAGAAGTCCTTTCTCAACAGCGTGATCATGAAGTTTTGCGTAAAGAAGTGCTGGATATGCGAATTCGTATGCGTAAAGAGCTTTCTAAGGAGAAAAAAGGCCTGTTTGACCTGAAACAGGGGGCTGGAGGTATCGTTGATATCGAATTTATGGTGCAATACGGGGTTCTGGCATGGGCTTTTGAAAAGCCCGAATTGTTAGAATATACCGACAACATTCGCCTGTTAGAGGCCCTGGCTTCAGCCGATTTAATGGCAAAATCGGATGTTGAGGTACTGAGCGATGCGTACCGGACTTTTCGGGCAAGATTGCATAAAATAGCACTTCAGGAGCAACCGGGTTTGGTTGATATTGAAGAATATAGTGAATTATCAGCAGCTGTTCGGCGAATTTGGCTGGAATGGCTGGAAAATGAATAATAAAGATTGGAGAAAGATTTATGTCGATGGCTGACCGTGATGGAGTTATTTGGTTGGACGGTGAGTTAGTACCGTGGCGTGAGGCCAAGGTACATGTGCTGACACATACCCTGCATTATGGCACGGGTGTTTTCGAGGGGGTGCGTGCTTATCATGCTGAACAAGGTACTGCGATTTTTCGCCTTGAAGATCATACTGATCGCCTCTTTCGTTCGGCTCATATATTAGGAATGAATATTCCGTATGACAAAGAAACGTTAAACGAAGTTCACAAGCAAATTGTACGAGAGAATAAACTTGATTCAGCGTATCTGCGTCCAATGTGTTTTTATGGTCCTGAAGGAATTGGCTTACGTGCTGATAATCTCAAAGTACACGTAATGGTTGCCGGTTGGGAATGGGGTGCATACCTTGGTGCTGAAGCACTTGAAAAAGGGATTCGGATTCGCACCTCTTCATATACGCGTCATCATGTAAATATCACCATGTGCAAAGCAAAGGCAAACGGTAACTACATGAATTCAACGCTGGCATTACAAGAAGCCTTGCGTGATGGTTATGACGAAGCCTTATTACTCGATGTTGATGGTTTTGTTGCGGAAGGCAGTGGTGAAAATGTTTTCATTGTTCGCAATGGCGTTATCTTTACACCAGATTTAACCTCTGCGCTTGAGGGTATTACACGTGAAACAATCGTAACCCTTGCTGAAGAGTTTGGTTATGAAGTTCGTGAAAAACGCATTACTCGTGATGAAGTTTATGTCGCAGATGAAGCCTTCTTTACCGGAACGGCTGCAGAAGTAACTCCGATCCGTGAGCTGGATGGTCGTATGATCGGTTCAGGTGTGCGTGGTCCAATAACAGAAAAGCTACAAGCAAAATATTTTGATTTGGTGCATGGTCGTGTAGCAGAACATATGGATTGGTTAAATCCAGTTAAATAAATTTATTTAGGCAAACAAAAAAAATAAGCCGAATTAATAATACGAAGGGGTATGAGGAGATGGGTGATAAAGTGAATGCAAGTACAAAACCTTTGCAATCAAATGCAGTCAAGCGTTATGAGATAACAAATAAAGATTTGCCTTTGCATTGCCCCATGCCAAATATGTCACTATGGAATTCGCACCCTCGCGTTTATTTGCCGATTGAAGATGCAGGTGAGGCAACCTGTCCATATTGTGGTGCTGTGTACGTTTTAAAAGACTAATAAAATAATATGAAAATAGAATTACCTTCTCTTACTGCAGCACACGTTTTAGTTGTCGGTGACCTTATGTTGGATCGTTATTGGCATGGTGACACCACACGGATATCACCAGAAGCGCCTGTGCCTGTTGTTTTGGTTGGCGAGTCAGAAGAGCGTGCCGGTGGTGCAGGTAATGTTGCATTAAATATTTCGGCGTTAGGTGCAAAAGCCTCGTTAATGGGATTTACTGGTGATGATGAACAGTGCCAGGCATTAGAGAAGTTATTAAAACCGGTTGGAGTTGATTGTCTCTTTGATAAGTTAGCCGGTGCAGCAACGATTACCAAGTTACGTGTATTGAGTCGACATCAGCAACTCATTCGTCTTGATTTTGAAGATGGCTTTGAAACTCAAAAAGCGGATAACTTACTAAAAAGTTTTCAGTCACAATTATCGAATGCCGGTGCAGTTGTATTATCCGATTATGGTAAAGGAACATTACGCCAGGTGCAGGAATTTATTCAGCTTGCACGTAAAGCAGGTAAAATTGTTTTAGTTGATCCCAAGGGCTCTGATTTTAAAAAATACCGTGGTGCAACATTAATTACGCCTAACATGCATGAGTTTGAAGGTGTGGTTGGTCGCTGCGAAGATGATGAAGATATTGTTACTAAAGGCCAAGACTTAATGACCAGTCTGGAGTTACAAGCTTTACTGATTACCCGCAGTGAACGAGGCATGACGTTATTGCAAAAAGATTTGCCCGCCATTCACTTACCGACACATGCTAAAGAAGTTTTTGATGTAACCGGTGCAGGTGATACGGTTATTTCTGTTTTAGCTTCTGCCATTGCTGCGGGTGAATCATTTGCAGATGCGACTGCACTATCTAATCTTGCTGCCGGTATTGTGGTGAGTAAATTAGGTACTGCAACAGTCAGCATGGATGAGTTACGTCGAACCATTAGAGAACAACATCAAATCCAACGTGGAGTCATGGATGAAGATGCATTACTTCAACTTGTAAATGAATCAAAAGAACATGGTGAAACAGTTGTAATGACCAATGGTTGTTTTGATATATTACATGCCGGTCATGTTGCTTATCTTGAACAGGCGAAAGAGTTAGGTGATCGCTTAATCGTTGCCGTAAATGATGACGATTCGGTAAAACGGTTAAAAGGTCCAGAACGTCCCGTTAATACAATGGAAAAACGTATGCGTATGTTAGCTGCGTTACAGTGTGTTGACTGGGTTGTACCTTTTTATGAAGATACACCAACGCGTCAAATTTGCCGATTGGCACCAGATATTTTAGTGAAAGGTGGCGATAATGATCCTGATAAAATTCCCGGTGGTGATTGCGTACGTGAGACAGGCGGTGAAGTAAAAGTACTAACGTATATTGAGGGTGTATCAACCACGGGTATTATTAGCACTATCCGTGAGACGGAAAAGAAGATAAAAAAGTAAAATACGCAAGAACTCTTTAGGTAAGGTGTATTTTAAAATTTAAATATAAACTCGCAATCACTGGTCATTGCGAGAGAACAAAGTGACCGCGGCAATCTCATGAAGATTAGCACTTATCCTACATGACAACATCTGATTCAAAAAATAAGAAAGCTAACCAACTTAATGTTGATGTTGTAATTTTTGGTGGTGGTATAGCCGGACTTTGGATGCTTGCCCGATTACGTCAAGCAGGTTATCAAACTCTCTTATTAGAAACAGAATCCCTCGGCGCAGGCCAAACCCGTTATTCTCAAGGCATTATTCATGGTGGAACTAAATATGCGTTAACCGGAAAGTTAACCGCATCTTCAGAATCTATTTTTGCTATGCCTCAAATCTGGCGTGATTGTTTAGAAGGAAACGGTGAAGTAGATCTTTCTTCTGCAACCGTTTTATCTGAGCACCAATACATGTGGTCTACGCCAAGCTTAATGTCACGCTTATCCGGTTTTTTTGCCAGCAGAGTTGTTCGTGGACGTATGGTCGCAGTGAAAAAAAACGATCGCCCTGCTGTATTTCAAAATAAAAAATTTAAAGGCAAAGTTTATCGACTGGATGAGCCTGTTTTAGATGCTGGTAGTGTAATTAATGCTCTAGCAGTGCCTAATGTAAATAATATTATGCATATTAAATCGATGACAGATTATTATGATAACAATTTTAAAGTTACAGCTGCTAACGGTGATATTTGGAATATCATTGCAGAAAAAATTATTCTATCAGCAGGTAAAGGCAATGCCGATTTATTAAAACAAATGGGACGCTCAAATCCGGAAATGCAGCTGCGTCCATTACAAATGGTGATGGTAAGAGGTGGGTTACCTGAAAAACTTTATGCTCATTGTTTAGGTGCGAGTGTTAACCCTCGAATAACAATTACCAGCGGTGAAGATAAACAAGGGAATATTGTTTGGTACTTAGGTGGTCAGTTAGCAGAAGACGGTGTTCAGAGAACAGCAGATGAACAAATTAGCAAAGCAAAAAAAGAATTACAGTCTTTAATGCCATGGTTAAATTTTTCTGATATGCAATGGGCGACATTAAATATTGATCGCGCAGAACCTAAACAAAAAGAAGGACAACGGCCCGCAACGTCTTTTTCTTTTGAAGAAAAAAATATTATTACAACATGGCCAACTAAATTGGCATTAGCTCCAAATTTAGCAAATGATGTGCTTAAACAATTAGAAAAACAAAATGTATCAAAAAGTGCTGCGATGGAGATGCCTGAGTTTAGTCATTCTTCAATTGCAGACTTACCCTGGCAGGAAGAGGATAAATGGCAACACTAGCAAAACGACAAATGGGTTCAACCGGTATTGAAGTTAGCGTACTGGGATTAGGCACCGTTAAACTTGGACGCGATCAGGAAGTTAAATATCCTACTGGATTTACCATTCCCAATGATAATGAAGTACGTGATCTTTTGGCCTTATCACAAGAATTGGGTATCAACTTTATTGATACTGCCCCTGCTTATGGAAACAGTGAAGAACGTCTCGGTCAGTTAATGACGAATCCAAATGACTGGGTCATTATGACTAAAGTCGGAGAGATATTTGAAAATGGAAAATCAAGCTTTGATTTTTCTGCGGAACATACGCGTATGAGTGTAGAACGAAGTTTAAAACGATTAAAGCGTGATAGCTTGGATATGGTGTTAGTACATTCCAATGGTGATGATATGCACATCATTAATAATGAAGGTGCGTTAGAAGAATTAGAACGACTTAAACAAAAAGGCTTAATTCAATCATATGGCATGTCGACTAAAACAGTAGAAGGCGGCATGTGGATTGTTGAAAATACCGATGTAGTCATGGCGACATTAAATTTAAGTGATGATCATGATTTACCTGTGATTAAACGTGCACATGAATTAAATACAGGTGTGATCATAAAAAAAGGCTTACAAAGTGGACATGCTGATAAATCGGCTGGTGGCTCTGGCGTTGATGAAGCATTTAAATATGTATTCAGCCATGATGGTGTGAGTAGTATGATTGTAGGAACGATTAATCAAATACACCTGAAACAAAATGTTGAAGTCGTTAATCGAGTGTGTAGGCAAGATTAACTATGACTAAAGCACAACAGATACTTGTTGCTGGGCCTGCCTGGGTAGGTGATATGGTGATGGCTCAGAGTTTGTTTATGACTTTAAAGCAACGCCCTTTCCCCGTTGAAATTGATGTATTAGCTCCTGCATGGTCAAATCCTATATTAGCGCGTATGCCAGAAGTAAGAGAAACGATTAATTTACCCGTTAGCCACGGTGAGTTTGGGTTGCTTCGACGTTACCAGTTAGGAAAATCATTACGTGCTAAACATTATGATCAGGCTATTATTACACCTCGTTCATATAAGGCAGCATTAGTACCTTTTTTTGCCAAAGCAAAACAACGTACGGGTTATCGCGGTGAAATGCGTTATGGTGTAATTAACGATATACATTCATTAGATAAAAATATTTTAAAACAAACAGTACAACGTTATGTTGCATTGGGTTTAGAGCTTGGCCTTGATAAAGGTGCAGCCCAAGTACCAACTATTCCTTTTTCAAAGCTAACAATAGATGATGAAAATCTACAAAGATTACTAACGGAATTGAATCTTAATCTGGATAAGCCTGTTATTGCTTTTTTACCCGGAGCTGAATATGGTGAAGCAAAACGTTGGCCAATTGAGCATTATGCTGAACTCGCTAATAAGTTAAATGATCAAGGTGTGCAGGTCTGGATATTAGGTTCAGAAAAAGATAATGCAGCTGCAGTAACTATCTCTCAAGGAAATAAAGCTGTTAATCTTTGCGGAAAAACACGTCTGGAAGACAGTATTGATTTATTATCTGCATGTAAGAGTGCAATAACGAATGATTCTGGACTAATGCATATTGCCGCGGCTGTTGATATCCCAATAATTGCTATATATGGTTCGTCAACACCGGACTATACGCCACCTCTTACGAATAAAGCGAAAATACAGTATCTTGGTCTTGAATGCAGCCCTTGCTTTAAACGAGAATGCCCGTTAGGACATACAAATTGTTTAAAAAATATTACTGTAGATAGTGTATTTAAAAATATTGACGTTATTTCTAAATAAGAAGAAAAATTATGGCTAAAATTTCAGCATGTATTATTTCCTATAATGAAGAAAAGAAAATTGAAGATTGTCTGAAAAGTCTGGTTGGTATTGTTGATGAAATTATTGTTGTCGATTCATTAAGTACAGATAAAACTAAAGAAATTGTTCAAAAATATACCGATAAAATATTTGATCAGGAATTTTTAGGGCATGTAGAACAAAAAAATATAGCGGTTGAAAAAGCGAGCCATGACTGGATCTTAAGTCTGGATTGTGATGAGCGTCTAACAGATGAACTTAAAGAATCAATTTTAAAAATAAAAGATAATATTGAAACTGCAGATGCTTATAGAATGGCAAGAAAAACATTTTATGTTTATCGCTGGTTAAATTATTGCTGGTATCCCGATTTCAAAGTGAGAATATTTAACCGCAATACAGCTAGATGGGGAGGAACTAACCCTCATGATCGTATTGAGCTAAAAGGGAAGAATGTAGTAACGCTAAAAGGAGATATACAACATTTCTCATTTAATAGTATTTCTGAACATATCAAAACAATTGATAATTTCACCGAAATTGGTGCACAGCAAATAATCAAAAAAGGAAAGTCGGTAAGTCTTGTTAGTCCCTTTACACATGGAATATGGACCTTTATAAAGCTTTACATATTTAAAAAAGGTTTTATGGATGGGTATGCAGGTTTGGTAGTTTCTGTTTTATCCGGAATGCATGCGTTTATTAAATATACTAAAGTTATTGTTTTGAGAGAGAAATTATGATTTTTTTATCAGGCTTAATTTTTTATCATCTAAAGATAAATTTATAAAAAGAGCAAGCAATATCGCAAAATGAATATTGTATGGTTTAGAAAAAATAATATCATCTGCAATACTTGCAACTGCCAATATAGTTAAAAATATTAAACTTAGGCTTTTAAATTCAAAGTTTTTTATTGGTAGCTTATATATATGTACAAATATCAAAAAGTAAAATATAAGGCCTATTATACCGGCTGCCTCTAATATTGATAAATAGCTATCATGGACACCAGCATAGTATGCAATTTCACGTGATTCACCTTTAATTTTTTGTGCTATAACTCGTTGCCTTTCATCGTGTGTGTCACCTAAACCAACACCAAATATTGGATTGTTTTTTATTACTTCAATCGCTGTTAGTGATAAACCCCATCGTGCGCTCCAGCTACCAGTATAGTTTTCATTTTGTATTTGATGTATGTCATTAATAGCGGCGATATATGTTGATTGAACCTTGTCCGATGATAAAATTAAAGTTGCAATAAGAGAAGTGAAAATTAAAAGAATAATAATAGTTTTTTTTAAGTTATGATGTAATAAAAAAATGGTTACTATCATTGAAATTATAAATGCAAGCTGGCCTGACCGTGCTGGATTAGTAAATAGTGTATAAATAAATAACAATGTGAATGAAAGGTAGGCGATCTGTTTTAGCTTATTAGAATTTGAATAATATTGGAAAAAATAAAAACAATAAAATGAAGAGAAAACAAAAAAAGTCGAATAAGTAGAGTATGGGCTATATAAATCTATTTTATTAGGTAAATATATAATGTTATGAGACTGTAGAATCATCAATGTAGCATGTAAAATGCAGCCAAGAACAAACGCATGAATTAATCTCATGGACTCATGTTTGTAAAATGAGGTTATAAAGACTGGAATTAATAAAAAATAATATTTAAATGCGTATAGTCTTCTAACTCCAAAGTCGGTATTCTCTGACCAGGCCATGGAGATGACTAATGTTAGTATAAATGCAGTTAGGTATAGAAATAACTTGCTATGCTTTAATACCAATAGTTTATTTTTGAGGTTGCCATTAAATAACCATAAAATAAAAATAATTATCGAAATTGCGCCAGCTTTTCCGGGAAGAATGTGATGTGGAAGAGCGATAGAAAAACATAGAAACCATGAAAAATAAAATATGATTTTATTACAGGTGATATTATCTAATGTGTTTTCTTTGAAATAAGCCAGTTTTTTACGTAATATTAATATCATTAAAACTTTTTTAGCTGTGATTCGTCACGTTTAATTATATCTATATTTCAAAACAAAATATACATAGTTTCTAAAAATAAAACCTTATAATTTCCCGAGCAGCTTTTGTTGTATCAATTGTCTGCATGTCAGTTTCAATAGCATTTTCAGGCGGAGTGAAAGCTAAACGGTTAGCTTTGGAGTTTAATGTTTGCCATCTTAAAGATGTAGCAGAACGGAGTCGTTGATAAAATGCCGCAGTCGGTATATTAAGTGCCCCGGCTATATGTAATGGTCCTGTTGAGCCACTAATAAATAAACTGCATAGCTGGATATGTTTAGAAAAATTAATCAGACCTTTAGTTGAATGAAATATTATATGTGGAATATCAGTAAGCATTTGTGAAAGAGATTCAGCATATTTTATTTCATCCGGGCCAGCGGTAATAATAAAAAAATAATTGTCATCAAGCTTAAGCTGATGTATCAGGTTGGAATATTGCTTAAGAGAAAGATTATTGGCTGATCCCCCAGATCCTGGATGAATGAAGATTAACCTGGATTTTTTTGGTATCTCATGTTTTGCATAAAAGCTGTCACGAAGAATGTTTATTTCAGCTTCCTGAAACTCCAAGAAAGGTGTTGTTGGCATTTCTTTCACAGTCAAACCTAAGTCTGTTAGGTATTTTATTGCCAGATCTAGATTGTATTCATACTCAGGTTTTAGGGAACGTGAACGACGCTGAGTTAATCGGTGATTATAAAAAATTTGTGCAATTTTTGTTGCAGGGGCTAATCGATATTTTATTCCAGATAAAAATGAAAAAACCCCAATACGTGTTGTTGAGAATAGTGTGATTATCGCATTATAATTTTGTTTTTTAATACTTAGAAATGCATTTATTTGTTGTTGTAGTGATGCAGATGGACCCGGGTCGATAATAACTTCATCGATAAATCTGCTTAATAAAGCTATATCTTTAGTATAAGCAGGGACAAAGACATGTATTTTACAATCGGGTAAATATTTTCTTAATAGCGAAAGAGTAGGTAAGCTTAAAATAAAATCACCAAGTCTATCATTTCTTACGATAAGAATTTTATGTGGTTTTTTGATATGCACTATAGTTAATTGTAACTAGCTGTTTCAAAATTATGTTTCAGTAAGAATATATAAAAAAATATAACCTAATTCTTTTTGAATGTCATAATAATGATTCGAGAAAGCATTAGTTTTAATTTATTATTACTATAAAAATCTTTCTTCATACCTTTTGCTATTATAAACATAAGTGGATAGAAGATGAGTAGCCATCTTGAACTACTTTGGAACTTATCACCATCTATACTAGTAAGTTTAAGCCCATACGGCTGGGCGATATATTGATATTGTTCAACAGTTCTTCCTGTTACATGCTGAAGTCCATCTCTGTTTTCAATGTCTAGCTTATCGTAACTCCAGTAATAGCCAGAAGAAAAATATTGTAAACGTGATTTGAGTGAGAGGATATTCGGCGTAGAAATAACGAGATCTCCTCCTGGTTTTAAAACACGATTACACTCTTTTAAAAAAAGAGTTTGATCAAGTAAATGTTCTATAAGTTCTGCGGCAACAACAATATCAAACGAGTTGTCATCATAGGGTAAATGCTTTGAGACATCAGCTTCTTTAAATTCTACTTCAGTATAAACAAAGTTATCTTTATTAAATTCACAAGCTTTTACTGAGTATCCGGCTTCATTCATTAATTTAGATAAAGCCCCCTGACCTGCGCCAACATCTAAAACAGCAACATTTTTACTTGGTTTAGCACATTTAGTGACAGATTTCAGGACGCCTTCATGAACGCCACGAAGAGCCATTGCTTTAGGTTCAACATTATTTTTCATGTTTATAGTTGCTTCTCATAGTTATTATTTATCTTATACGTAAGAATTTATTTTTACATATTACCATCTTAGAGCCTAGCCAGGCATGATATTCGTTAGAATTTCGCGAATTTTTAGAGGTTTTTGGTAGATACGGCTTCGAACTTAACGAAGGAGCTCTAAAATCTCTCTTTTTTCTTTTTTGCTAGAGAATAGTTCCTCGGCAAGCTGTATATTTTTCGTTATAGCGACTTTATTGTTTTCGCAAAAATCAATGGCTGTGAGTAAAGCGCTTTTTAGTGATTCAATACTTTGATCTTCCGCAAGAAACAAATCAAATCCAAGATCCCTAAATTCTGGAAATGTCGTGTTGTTATAAGCAATACATGTAAGCCCATAACTGAGAGCTTCAATAAATGAATTTCCTAAACCCTCACCTTTGCTTGGAAATATAAATATGTCTGATTCTATATAAAATTGAGCAACATTAGCAGAAAACCCTTCAAGTTTTATTGAGTTTTTATAGGGTACATTATTTAAATAATCGGTAAACTTTTGTTGGTAATTAGGATCCATCTCACCCACTAAATGAAGAGAAAAGTCCTTCTTCATTTGATATAAAGCTTCACAGGCTTTGATAGCGTCTATTTGTCCTTTACCTTCAGTGATTCTTGATACGTGTAGCAAGGAAATTGAGGGGCCAGAACATACTTTTGATTTCGGAATATTGGATGGTGCATTACGCAGGGAAGAGTAAATAACTTTTAATTGAGTATTTTTACCAAAGGGTATTATTTTTTTTACATTCTTTGCTAAGTGCTTAGATATTGCGATATGGTAATTGACTTTGTGATAGATAATTCGGTGTAAAAAATCTTTTTTAGAGCTGGATTTTGTTGTGCCATGACGAATAATGAAGTTTATTTTTAAACCCATAAATGAAAAATATAATGATTTTAATTCTGACGCACCAAAATAAATTATGTTTTCAATTGTATTTTTTTTTATAATTTTTCTAGTATTTAAAATTAATGAGAGACTTAAATTCTTAATAAAACTTACAGGTTCAATTTTGATGCCTAAGTGATTAGCTTCATTTTGGTGCTGTATGTGAATGGGGCCATTTTTTTTTACGATTAAAGTAACATTGGAAACATCAGATAACATTTTTGCCATTTGAAATGCATCCATTTCCATACCACCGTAATATGGCGATAAACATATTATTGATGTATTAGAGGCTAAATTTTTATTCTTTTTTAACATAAGTGATATTATATAAAATCGAGTTTTAA
>JAUVGM010000294.1 GCA_030593785.1 Gammaproteobacteria bacterium
TTTTTCCGAGATTTTTTTCGAATCCATTAATCCTTCAATCGGCTTATTTGGATCTAGAATCACTGCTGCTGCGACAACTGGGCCCGCTAATGGACCCCGTCCAACCTCATCAACCCCAGCGACATACTGCCCCCGATCTGCCCAATCAAGAATAGGAGGTAAAGCCTGTTTTTTAACCATTCAATTCAGTTCCTGCTAACTATTAATATGGGAACTAGCATACTCCCAAAATCATCCAAATGGCTATGTCTTTGAGACCTGAAAACCAGCCTATAACGCCTATCTTGTTGATTTTAAAATAGGAGAATGCGATCATAACGACTTAATCTAACGAAAATTATTTGAGTCAGCTCTTCGTATTTTAAATCGGCTGAAAACCCCCACTATTAGACACAATCGGAAAAGTAATGAGTAAAATTAGAACAGCTGTCATTGGCGTAGGTTACCTTGGTAAATTTCACGCGCAAAAGTACGCCCAATTAGAATCATCTGAACTTGTTGCAGTATGTGACGCGAATCTGGAGATTGCGCAAGCAATTGCAGCTGAACATGATGTACCTGCCTATACTGATTACAATGAACTGGTAGGCAAAGTGGACGCAGTCAGTATTGTGGTACCCACGCAAAAACATTATGAAGTTGCAAAAGTATTCCTCGAAAATAAAATTCATGTTTTGTTAGAAAAACCCATTACTTCTACGGTAGAAGAAGCTGAAGAGCTTGTTAAAATTGCAGACGAGAATAAATGTGTATTTCAAATCGGCCATTTGGAACGATTTAATCCTGCTGTACTGGCATTAGAAGACGAACTCAAACAACCTTTGTTTATTGAATCGAATCGAATCGCTCCTTTTAATCCACGTGGAGCAGATGTAAATGTTGTTCTCGATTTAATGATTCATGATATCGATATTATTCTTGATTTTGCTCGTTCACCCGTTAAAAGTATTGATGCAAATGGTGTTGCTGTAATTTCAAAAGAAATTGATATCGCAAATGCTCGCCTTACTTTTGAAAATGGCTGTGTAGCAAATGTTACAGCAAGTCGTGTCAGCATGAAGAGCGAACGTATTATGCGTATCTTCCAACATGATGCCTATATTTCTATCGACTTCCAGAATAAGAAGCTCGCTATTCACAATAAAGGGGATGGCGAAATGTATCCTGGCATTGCAAATATTGAAAGCAATGATCGTACTTTCGAACAAGGAGATGCTTTATTCAGCGAGATAGAATCTTTCCTTCGTTCAATATCTAACGACACTCCACCCGTTGTTAGTGGTAAAGCTGGCTTGCTTGCATTACAAACAGCAACAAAGATTAGCGAATTGCTTGGTACTCACTAATATTATTTTCCAGAACATATTTATTTTAAAGAATAACCCCAATACATTTTTACGGAGCTCTATAACATGATACCAATGGTTGATCTCAAGCTACAATACAATAATCTTAAACAAGAGATTGATACAAAAATTATCGAGGCTCTCGGTAAAACTCAATTTATTCTGGGGCCAAATGTACAAGCATTTGAAAAAGAAGCCGCTGAACATCTTGGAGTAAAGCATGCATTAAGCTGCGCTTCAGGTACCGACGCATTACATCTTGCCCTACTCGCCGCAGGCATTAGTGAAGGTGATGAAGTTATTACAACTTCATTCACATTTATTGCCACTGCTGAAGCGATTCGTTATGTAGGTGCGACCCCGGTTTATGTTGACATTAAAGCAGACACTTTAAATATTGATGCTGATTTAATTGAAGCGGCTATTACAGAAAAAACAACCGCGATCATTCCTGTGCACATTTTTGGTCAACCAGCAAACATGAAAAAGATCATGGCTGTAGCAAAAAAACATAACCTGCTCGTTATTGAAGATTGCGCACAATCTTATGGTGCAAAAATTGGTGATGAAACTACCGGTGGTATTGGTTTAGCGGGTTGCCATAGCTTTTTCCCAAGTAAAAACCTTGGCTGTTATGGTGATGGCGGCATGGTTACCACTAATGATGATGCGATTGCTGAGAAAATTCGTATTTACCGTAACCATGGCAGTAGCGAACGTTATCATCATGATGTCATTGGCTACAATAGTCGTTTAGATGAATTACAAGCGGTTATCCTGCGTATCAAACATAAACACATCGACGAATACAATAATGAGCGTCGTCGGGTTGCGCATAGCTATAGCGAACAACTTAAAGATGTTGTAACAGTTCCTTTTGAAGATGGTATTGGTACCCACGTTTATCACCAATACACAGTGTTAACGGATAAACGCGATGCCATTATGCCTGCTTTATCAGCAAAAGAGATTGGTAATGCTATCTACTACCCTATTCCTTTACATCAACAAAAAGCGTTTGAAAAAGAATGTGCGGGTGTTTCTCTACCTGTTACTGAAGATACGATAAAACATTGCATGTCATTGCCCGTCTTCCCGGAAATGACAGAAGAGCAGATTAAATTGGTTTGCGATACTATCAAGTCTGCGGTTTAATTTAATTAACTACTGCTGTCATTGCGGCGACGACATGGAGAAGGTGAAACCAGAGGTTGAGAAGCTTGCATGGGCCATGTAGGAGTAAGAATGACGCAGGAAGCTAAAATCGAGAGAATAAAGTGACCGAAGTAATCTCCAGTAACAAACGAGTCATGATTATTGCCGGCGAAGCTTCCGGCGATATGCATGCAGCCAAACTGGTTCGAGAAGTCAAAGAAAAAAATACTGATATAACATTCTACGGTATTGGTGGTAAGAATATGGTTGAGGCTGGCGTAGAAACGCTAGTCGATTCAGCTGAACTTGCTGTTGTTGGGTTATTTGAAGTCTTAGTGCACTGGAATACTATCAGCGGTGCATTAAAAAAAATGCAACACTTACTTCGTACTGATCCACCAGACCTTTTAGTTTTAACGGATTACCCAGACTTTAATTTACGTTTAGCTAAAACGGCAAAAGAATGTGGTATTAAAGTTCTTTTTTATATCAGCCCTCAAGTTTGGGCGTGGCGACAAAAGCGCGTTTTCAAAATACGAAAACTTGTCGACATGATGGCGGTCGTTTTTCCTTTCGAAGAAGCCTTTTATAAAAAATATGATGTGCCTGTAAGATTTGTTGGTCATCCTTTAGTTGACGAAATCCACGTATCTAATAATAAAACAGCATTAAGAAAGGAATTTTTACTTGATAATGATAAACCCGTTATTGGTTTGTTTCCTGGTAGTCGTCATAGTGAAATAAAACGCTTACTCCCTATTATTGTTGATAGTGCCCGGCAGATCATTAAAGAAAAACCTGATGCTCAGTTTGTTATTCCAGTAGCATCAACATTAAAGGAAGAAGATATACTGCCTTATTTTATTGATATTGAACTTGATATGAGAGTCATCAGTCAACGAAGTCATGACGTAATGCATGTCTGTGATGCTGTTATCACCGTATCAGGCACAGTCACTCTTGAACTTGCATTACTGCAAATACCTATGGTGGTTATAAATAAA
>JAUVGM010000248.1 GCA_030593785.1 Gammaproteobacteria bacterium
GGTAACATTGGCACATTTTCATTAGCCCATGATTATTTAACACTTGACGAAGCCCGATATCTTTCGGGTACAATCAGCCATAATTTAACTCTGTCACCTTAACAAAAGAAAATAACTGATTAAAATATGTCCAGTTCATATAATTCTGATGCCATTGAAGTTCTAACCGGTCTTGAACCTGTCCGTAAACGTCCCGGAATGTACACCGAGACTGAGCGTCCTAACCACCTTGCGCAAGAAGTTATCGATAACAGTGTCGATGAAGCCATAGCGGGTTATGCAACAACGCTCGTGGTGACTTTGTATAAGGATGGCTCGGTAGAAGTGACCGATGATGGTCGTGGTATGCCGGTAGATATCCATCCACAACAAAAACTCCCTGGTGTAGAAGTCATTATGACTAAGCTGCATGCCGGCGGTAAATTCTCGAATAAAAACTACGAATTCTCTGGTGGTTTACACGGTGTAGGTATTTCTGTTGTAAATGCACTTTCTACTAAAGTTGAAGTGTGGATTAAGCGTGACGGTCAAGAACACTACATGTCCTTTGCTAATGGCGATCGCAAAACAAAGCTTAAAGTCACTGGCAAAGTTAAAAAAGGTGAGGTGGGTACACGTATTCGCTTTTGGCCAGATAAAACGTTTTTTGATTCAGAAAAATTCTCCGTTAATGATTTAAAACATGTTCTACGTGCCAAGGCGGTCTTATGCACTGGCCTGCATGTGAGCTTTATAGATGAGAAGACCAAAAAGAATTCTGAAAGCTGGTACTTTGAAGAAGGTCTACAGGCTTACTTAATGGATGAACTGGGTAAGAAAACTGAGTCGATTCCTAGTCCTCCTTTTATTGGTGAAATGTCAGGTAATTCAGAGTCTGTTGATTGGGCGCTTGTCTGGGTACCTGAAGATCAAAAATCAATTACCGAGAGTTACGTTAACTTAATTCCTACGGCTTTAGGCGGTACGCATGTAAATGGTTTACGTACCGGCTTAACAGAAGCGATGCGTGAATTTTGTGAATTCCGTAATTTGATTCCTCGTGGTGTGAAGCTGTCGCCAGAAGATGTTTGGGATAAAATTAGTTACATCCTTTCGGTTAAATTATTAGATCCACAATTCTCTGGACAAACTAAAGAACGATTATCTTCACGCGAATGCAGTGCATTTGTTTCGGGTATCGTTAAAGATGCCTTCACACTTTGGTTAAGCCAAAATGTTGAGCAAGCAGAAGAAATAGCTGAACTTGCGATTAACAATGCACAAAATAGAATGCGTGCAGGCCGTAAAGTTATTCGTAAGAAAGTTACCTCAGGTCCAGCATTACCCGGTAAGTTATCCGATTGTTCTTCACAAGATCCCGATGTGGGTGAATTGTTCTTAGTGGAAGGGGACTCGGCGGGTGGTTCAGCCAAGCAGGCACGTGATCGTGTTTTCCAGGCTATCATGCCTTTACGCGGTAAAATTTTAAACACGTGGGAAGTGGAGTCTGCTGAAGTATTAAGTTCACAAGAAGTCCATAACATTTCAATCGCCATTGGTGTTGATCCCGGTTCAGATAACTTAAAGAAGTTACGTTATAAGAAAATTATTATCCTTGCCGATGCCGATTCCGATGGTTTACACATCGCGACATTATTGATTGCCATGTTCCTTAAGCATTACAAGCCCTTGGTTGAAGCAGGCTATATTTATGCAGCATTACCACCGTTGTTCCGTATAGATGTAGGCAAGCAAGTTTTTTATGCCACGGATGAAGCGGAACAAAAAGGTATTTTAGATCGTATTGCAGCCGAGAAAATTAAAGGCAAAGTTAATGTTATGCGCTTTAAAGGTTTGGGTGAAATGAATCCTCTGCAATTGCGTGAATCAACAATGGATCCAGATACTCGTCGTTTAGCACGTTTGACTATGGGTAAAGAAAAAGAAACAAGAGAAATGGTTGATATGTTGCTCTCGAAAAAACGTGCAGCAGATAGACGTCACTGGTTAGAAACAAAAGGTGACCTTGCTGATATTTAATCAACAAGCTTCACAAATATTTATTTGAATTAAACTTTATTTTGGAAATACATCATGTCTGACAATACCTCTGCAAGCTTTGATGGCATAGAGAATATTGAATTAAAAGAATTCACTGAAAAAGCTTACCTCGATTATTCGATGTATGTAATTTTAGATCGTGCTTTGCCGCATATCGGTGACGGACTTAAACCTGTACAACGTCGTATTATTTTTGCGATGTCAGAGCTTGGTTTAAAAGCGGGTACAAAATTCAAAAAATCTGCACGTACAGTCGGTGATGTATTAGGTAAATACCACCCACATGGTGATTCAGCCTGTTATGAAGCTATGGTACTTATGGCACAGCCATTTTCTTACCGTTACCCATTATTGCAAGGCCAGGGTAACTGGGGTTCACCGGATGATCCTAAGTCATTCGCAGCCATGCGTTATACCGAATCACGTTTATCAACCAATGCAGACTTATTACTTTCTGAAATTGGTTTAGGTACGGTTAACTGGTTGCCGAACTTTGATGGTTCATTAAAAGAACCTGAAATTTTACCTGCACGTGTACCTCATATACTGCTTAACGGCACTATGGGTATTGCTGTTGGTATGACCACAGATATTCCACCGCACAACATGCGTGAAGTGTTACATGCTTGTATTCACTTATTAAAGAGTCCTAAAGCAACACTTGCTGAGCTGATGAAGTTTGTTAAAGGCCCTGACTACCCAACTGACGCTGAAATTATTTCACCACGTTCAGATATCAAAGCAATTTATAAAACGGGTAAGGGTACTATCCGTATGCGTGCGAAGTATGAAAAAGAAGGCAGCGACATTATTGTCACGGCTTTACCGCATCAAACTTCACCCGCAAAAATTCTTGAGCAAATTGCCGCACAAATGAATGCGAAGAAACTACCCTTGGTTGTTGATTTACGTGATGAGTCTGATCATGAAAATCCAACACGTTTAGTCATTGTACCGAAAGAAAAAGATACCAACATTGATGATTTGATGACGCATTTATTTGCAACAACAGATCTTGAACGTACCTATCGCGTCAATATGAACATGATTGGTATGAACGAACGTCCAGGTGTTAAAAATTTACATACTATTCTTACTGAATGGTTAGCCTATAGAACAGGTACCGTCACTAAACGCTTAAACTACCGTTTAGAAAAAATCTTAGCGCGTATTCATATTTTAGATGGCTTGATCAAAGCGTATTTAAATATCGATGAAGTCATTAAAATTATTCGTGAGAATGATAAACCGAAACCAGTATTAATGAAGCGCTTCAAGCTTTCTGATATTCAAGCAGAAGCTATCCTCGATTTAAAACTTCGTCATTTAGCTAAGCTAGAAGAAATGACGATGAAGAAAGAGAAAAAAGTACTTGCCACAGAGCGTGATGAAATTGAAGCGGTTCTTGGATCTAAAACAAAAATGAAAACACTGATTCGTACAGAGTTAGAGGAAATTGCAGTAGAACATGGTGATGTTCGTCGTACTCCAATTAAAGAACGTGAAATTGCACAAGCCATGGCAGAAACAGATTTAATTGCTTCAGATCCAGTTACCGTTGTTCTATCTGAAAATGGTTGGATAAGAGCCGCGAAAGGGCATGAAGTTGATCCAGAAACTATGCCATTTAAAGCGGGTGATCGATTACTGTCCTACACAAGAGCGAAAACGAATGAACAGGTTGTTGCTATCGACTCAACAGGTCGAACCTATGCACTAGCCATACATACTCTACCATCAGCACGAGGCTTAGGTGAGCCGTTAGTAGGCCGCTTAAATGCACCGCCAGGCGCAACCTTCTGTGGTGTGATGACAGGTAGTGATGATCAGCTCTTCTTATTAGCCACAACCCACGGTTATGGTTTCATCGGCAAGATGGAAGATTTCATCACCAAGAACAAAAAAGGTAAAGGCATCGTTAAAGTGCCACTCGGTGCAAAAATATTACCGCCTGCACCAGTCAATGATATGGAAACAGATTGGGTTGCCATGACATCAAGCGATGGTCATTTGCTCTTCCATCATATTGCTGAATTACCTCAAATGCCAAAAGGCAAAGGTATTAAGATCATTAATATTCCTTCTGCGAAGTTAAAGACAGGTGAAGAGTCTGCTACTGCAATGACGGTTATTAATGAAAATGATAATTTATTTATTCGTTCAACTAAATCAACTAAAGTGCTGAAGTCT
>JAUVGM010000052.1 GCA_030593785.1 Gammaproteobacteria bacterium
GTAATACTGACGAAACGCGAAGCGGTTCATTAAGTGCAATGACCGCATTTTTTCACAATAAACGATAAAAAATACACGTGACAACAAATACAGAACAACAAATAGAACAGTGGCGCCAACGCTCAGAAGCGAGCCTTGATAAATGGCTACCCTCTGAAGATATTAATCCCGCACAACTGCATCAAGCAATGCGTTATTCAGTCTTAAATGGTGGCAAACGAATACGCCCGATACTCGTTTATGCTGCAGGTTATGCTGTAACCGCAGATGAGGTTGCTTTAGATGCACCCGCAAGCGCCGTGGAATTCATTCATGCTTACTCTTTAATTCATGACGATCTACCCGCCATGGATGATGATGACTTACGCCGTGGCAAACCCACCTGTCATAAGGCTTTTACTGAAGCTCAGGCCATTCTTGCCGGTGACGCCTTACAATCGCTCGCTTTCCACACCATCGCGCATGGTTTACCAAACAATATCCCTGCTGAGAAAAAACTCGATATATTGGATGCATTAGCGATCGCCAGTGGCTCTCGTGGTATGGCCGGTGGCCAGGCGATTGATCTTGCTGCCGTTGGAAAGTCTCTCAATATTGCAGAGCTTGAGGATATGCATGTACACAAAACAGGCGCCTTAATACGAGCAAGTGTAAAAATGGGGGCATTGTGCCAGCCAAAAATTGATAACGATCAACTCAAATTGCTCGATCACTATGCAAAATGTATTGGCCTCGCCTTCCAAATTCAAGATGATATTTTAGATGTCACCAGTGACACAGAAACACTAGGAAAAACTCAGGGCGCTGATATTGCACTCAATAAGCCAACTTACCCTTCTCTTCTCGGCTTAGATGGCGCGCGTGAAATGGCTTCTGAGTTGCACCAAGAAGCCCATGAAAGCCTGAATATTTTTGGTGACAAAGCTCAACCTCTACGTTGGTTGGCAGACTATATCGTTAAACGGAACTACTAATCTCCCGAATCAAATAACTCTTTATTTCCACAAACCTCATTAGCATTTTGTATATTCTACTTGCATGTTTGAGGCGTGAAGCCCATGATCCATTCTAATTATGACTGATAAAAATACAGATTCCCTACTACAGCAAATTGATAATCCCTCACAAATGAAGGATTTGTCTGTGGCTGAGCTAAGTACACTTGCTGATGAGTTGCGAGAATTTATTATTCAGTCTGTCAGTAAGTCGGGAGGCCATCTTTCTTCTGGCCTTGGAACTGTTGAACTCACCGTCGCCTTACACCATGTTTTTAATACTCCAGATGATCGCCTGGTTTGGGATGTGGGTCACCAAAGCTACCCCCATAAAATATTAACGGGTCGTCGAGATAAAATGTCCACTATACGGACAAAAGACGGCCTTAGCGGCTTCCCTCGTCGTGAAGAAAGCCCTTACGATACCTTTGGTGTAGGTCATTCAAGCACCTCGATTAGTGCAGCTCTCGGTATGGCTATCGCTGCTAAGCACCAGAATATTGACCGACGTGCCGTAGCTATTATTGGTGATGGTGCGTTAACCGCAGGTATGGCATTTGAGGCTTTAAATCACGCAGGCGATTTAGATGCTAATTTGTTAGTTATTCTCAATGACAACGATATGTCGATTTCACCCAATGTCGGTGGCATGTCGAATTATCTGGCAAAATTACTTTCTGGAAAAATGTATTCCAGTATGCGTGAAAGCAGTAAAAAAGTTTTAGGCAAAATGCCATCGGTGTGGGAACTTGCGCGTCGGGCAGAAGAACATGTAAAAGGCATGGTTGTACCTGGCACCCTGTTTGAAGAACTTGGTTTTAACTATATCGGCCCAATCGATGGCCATGATATGGATACCCTGGTCAAAACTCTCAGCAATATGAGAAAACTTCACGGCCCACAATTTCTCCATATTGTGACGACAAAAGGCAAAGGTTATACACCCGCTGAAGAAAATCCGACTGCTTTTCACGGTGTTGGTAAATTTTGTCCTGAGTCAGGCAAACTTGAAAAATCATCAGCAAAATCACCAACTTACACTCAAGTTTTTGGCTCATGGCTCTGTGATATGGCCAAAGCTAACGAAAAACTCGTTGCCATTACCCCGGCAATGCGGGAAGGCTCGGGTTTAGTCGAATTTTCAGAACAATTCCCAGAACGATATTTTGATGTTGGTATTGCCGAGCAGCATGCGGTGACAGTCGCTGCAGGCATGGCTTGCGATGGGTTAAAACCTGTTGTTGCTATTTACTCTACATTTTTGCAACGCGCATATGATCAGTTAATCCATGATGTTGCACTACAGAATTTACCCATCATGTTTGCAATAGATCGTGCTGGTGTAGTGGGTCCGGATGGCGCAACCCATGCGGGTAGTTTTGATATCAGTTATTTACGTTGTATTCCAAATATGACCATTATGGCGCCAAGTAATGAGAATGAGTGTAGGCAAATGTTAAGTACTGGCTTTGCACTTAATAGCCCCTCCGCCGTGCGTTACCCTCGTGGTACGGGGCCAAACAGTAAAGTTAACACTGACTTTTCAACGTTACCTGTTGGAAAAGCCGAAGTTTGTTCTAAGGGACAGGATGTTGCCATTCTGGCATTTGGTAGTGTATTAGCCGAAGGTCTGGAAGTTGCTGAGAAACTGAACGCGACAATCGTCAATATGCGCTTTGTTAAACCACTTGATGAAGACTTATTACTGCAATTGGCAAGTGAACATGATGTACTTATTACCCTTGAAGATAACGCGGTTATGGGCGGTGCAGGCAGTGCAGTCAACGAGTTTTTACTCAAACAACAATGCCAAAATCGTATACTTAACCTCGGTTTGCCAGACATTTTCATGGAACATGCTAGTCGAGAGCAGATTCTAGATGATGCAGGGCTATCAACTTCTGCTATACTGCGCGCCGTTGAAGACTTTCTAAAGACAGAAGAACTTGCAAAACATGTCACACTCGCTTAAATTCCCAACCTGATTACTCAAGTATTATGACTAAACGATATACAATGAAAATCCTTTTGGATTTTGCCGCCGCTCACCTCCTTCGTAACTATGAAGGTGTTTGTAACCGTTTACACGGACACAACTGGAAAGTTGAAGTTCTTGTGACTGCAACAAAACTGGATGATGTTGGTATGGGCATGGATTTTAAAGTGATTAAAGATGCGACACGGGAACTTATCGGAAAACTGGATCATCGTAATCTTAACGATATTCCCCCATTCGATAAAATTAATCCGACAGCTGAAAATATCTCTGAATATTTATACAGTGAGTTATCAAAAGTATTGAATAGAGATGGCATCAAAGTCAGCGCTGTGACCTTATGGGAAACAGACCGAGCCAGTGTTACCTACACTGAAGATTAATCTTTAGTGATTAATAAATATTGGAAATAAAGAATGAGCGAAACTAAACCAATGGAAGACGTACAAAGCAGTCAAGATACGCGCCAGATCCCGATTAATAAAGTGGGCATCAAAGATATCCGTCACCCTGTTCGCATTGCCGATCGTACTGGTAGTGATCAACATACCATTGCAAACTTTAATATGTATGTGAACCTGCCACATAATTTTAAAGGTACCCACATGTCTCGCTTTGTGGAAATCTTAAATAACCACGAACGTGAAATTTCCGTTAAATCATTTAAAGAAATGATGCTGGAAATGACCGAACGTTTAGAAGCTGATTCTGGTCATGTAGAAATGAGCTTTCCTTATTTCGTTAATAAAAAAGCCCCTGCATCAGGTGTTATGAGTTTAATGGATTATGATGTAACTTTTATTGGTGACTTTGTTGATGGTGATAACAAATTCACTTTAAAAGTTTTAGTGCCTGTTACCAGTCTTTGTCCCTGTTCTAAAAAAATCTCTGATTATGGCGCGCATAACCAGCGTTCTCACGTAACCGTTACTGCGACACTTAAAGATTTTATGTGGATTGAAGAAATTATTGATCTTGTTGAACAAGAAGCTTCGTGTGAACTTTATGGTTTATTGAAACGACCTGATGAAAAAGTGATTACTGAACGCGCGTATGATAATCCAAAATTTGTTGAAGATATGGTACGTGATGTTGCAGCACGTCTAAATGCTGAAGAACGCATTAGTGCTTATATTGTAGAGTCAGAAAATTTTGAATCTATTCATAATCATTCTGCTTATGCATTAATTGAAAGAGACAAAACTAAAAAATAATCATTTCGATTAATTTTTAAATTAAAAAGGCGCTGGTTATAGTATATCCAGCGCCTTTTTTTATTTATAAAAATACAGCTTAAAACTTTTGTTTAAGCAACATTACCTGTCCCTGCCGTTGCATTTCAACTCTATTCAAAAATGAATTTCCTAACAAAACCTCACGGGGTGAATTTCCTTCCAGCACTCCCGCTTCAACATTTGTTAATTCAATTTCACCCACTCTCACTTTATCCAGAATTACACGATAGACGGGGGCAATACCATTCGCTGTTGATACCATTGCACGTTTACCCGTATAACGAAAGTTAATTCCCAGGCTGCGTGCCTGATGTGAGTTCATTGCAATCCAGGTAGCTCCGGTATCCACTAAAAAATTAACGGGGTGACCATTAATAAAACCTGCCGTCGTGTACATACCATTGGTCGGCATTATTTTTGCCTCAGCACTTTCTTTTTTCTTAAACGTTGTGCTCACATGTCGCCCAAGTTTGTACTCTTGTTGCTTCCCATCGACCTCAAGAACAGCAACATCACTATCAGCAGAGATAAGTGTTACACCTTCTGGACTCACTTTCCCTTTTTTTAAAGTACGTTGCACGCCATCAATTTTGACAATTGCACGTCCTTTAAAAAGACCTAATACTATAATATCTGTAGCAAACGCAAATTGCGTTGTTACAAAACAAAACAAACTTATAAATATATATCGTTTCATATTTAAACTATCTTTTAATATCGACGAATATGATACTTCTGACCAGAAGCCTGTCTCATGTCAACTTTTACTCTATTAGGAGACCAACCATGTTTTAAATCATGCGCTTCAACAAAAATTATTTTTGTACCACGGCTAATTTGAAAATTACTTAATGAACGAGTAAACGGTTGTTCATTGACATGCGGGTGATATAAGGTGCGTTTACCTATTTCATTTCCTGCTTCGTCTACTAAACGCCATGCATCTGCATAATGTTTCCAGCCAGTATCAGCATGTTTTAATGTGACATCAGCACGCCATGTTCCTGTTTGACCGGTTAAAAGCACTTTAACAATCTCAACATCGTTGGCAAAAACAGATGTTGATGCTAGCAAAAGAATAAATGCCAGGTATTTTTTTAGATGCATTTTATTTCCTTTCTAAATGCCACATTAAAAAATGTAATAGTGAATGAGTTGTAAAGCCACTAAAGCATACACCCCGGCAACAAGATCATCCAACATTATTCCGAAGCCACCTTTCACTTTATGATCAATGACACTAATTGGCCAGGGTTTCCAGATATCAAATAAACGAAACAAGATAAAACCAATTACAATCCACATCCATCCAGTGGGTGCAAATAGCATTGTTAGCCAATAGCCTAAAAATTCATCCCAAACGATCGCAGGGTGATCGTGACCGCCGAGTTTAGTTGATGTTTTATCACAGAGAACTATTCCAACTAATGAACCAACAACCAAAACCGTAACGTATGCCCATAAAGGGAGTGTTGCTAAAGGAATATAAAGTAAAACAGCAAGTAGAGTGCCTGCTGTACCGGGAGCAAAAGGTGACAAGCCACTGCCTAAGCCCAAACTCAAAAAATGGACAGGATGAAAAATAATATCACGGGGTTTTAATTCATCAGCTTTCGTCACAATATTTCCTTAAAATTAATCAACAAAATGTTTATACCCTGAAATTTGAATTTCAACTTCCTTATTTTTAAATAAACAACGAACGCCTTTTGATGATTCAATTTCACCAATACAAGTCACCTTAAAATTGTTACCTTTAGCAACTTTCTCAAACTCAGTTTGTTTATCAAGAGGAATAGTGAAACAGAGTTCATAGTCATCCCCTCCAGAAAGAACCAGAGGAACGATAAGAGCATCATCAGTTAAATTTAAATTAAACTCTTTTGAAAGAGGAATTTTTTCAAGAATAATAGTAGCACCAACATTGCTGTTATCTGTAATATGTTCAAGATCAGCAATAAGACCATCTGAAATATCAATACATGAACTGGCATACTCGCTTAATAATAAACCGAGCTCAATTTGTGGTTTAGGTCGGTTTAATCTTTGCTGTAAATAACCAATACTTTCTTCGCGAAGTGAACATTGTCCTTGCCATGCAGCTAATGCTAATGCTGCATCACCAATCGTGCCAGAAACATAAATTTTATCTGCTACTTGTGCCTTATGACGAGTTAACGCTTTACCTGCAGCTACAAAACCATTAATCGTAATTGAAATACATAGAGGTCCATTAGTGGTGTCGCCACCAATAAGTTGTACATTATATTGTTTGGCGATGATTGAAAGGCTTTCACTAAAAGCTTCTAACCATTTTTCGTCAGCATCAGGTAAAGTTATTGCGAGTGTAAACCAGGCAGGTTCAGCACCCATTGCGGCCATGTCACTTAAATTTACGGCTAATGCTTTATAAGCGATATCTTGCGGGGAAGTTTCAAGAGGGAAATGTACCCCCGCTACGAGGGTATCAACAGACTGTACTAATTGATGTTGCTGATGATGTTCGGAAATATCCAGAATAGCGGCATCATCACCAATTCCAAGAACAACATCATCACGCGTTTGACTAATGGAAGATGGCGTAAAATATTGCCGGATGATGTCAAACTCAGACGGCATTGACTGAACATTAACCGCCTTTTTTGGCGGCGACCTCTGCTCTGCGTAATTTTTCAGCCAGTTTATCCATGGTGCCATTCACAAATTTATAAGCTTGGTCAGCACCAAATGTTTTTGTTAACTCAATGGCTTCATTAATAACAACTCGATATGGAATATCGATCCGGTTTTTTAATTCAAAACAACCTAATCGCAAAATTGCTTTTTCCACCAGATCCACTTCTTTAAACGGACGTTCTGATAACGGTGATATTTCTGCATCAAGGTCTTCTACTTGTGCCGTAACACCATTAAGTAATTCATTAAAATATGGTCTATCGAACTTACGTGTCTGATGCTCAATTAAAAACTGCTGCTCGATATCTTTCGGTGCATTAGCAGACACCTGCCATTCATACAAAGCCTGGACAGCATAACGACGAGCACGACTACGATCACTAGTTATTGACACAAACTACTCCGTTTAACCAATGTTACGTAACAAGTTAACCATTTCAATTGAAGACAAGGCCGCTTCTTCGCCTTTGTTACCTGCTTTGGTTCCAGCACGTTCAATTGCCTGTTCTATGGTATCAACCGTTAACACACCAAAAGCAACGGGGATTTCATATTCCATCATACTTGATGCCATTCCTTTCACAGCTTCACCCGCAACATATTCAAAGTGTGGTGTACCACCACGAATCACAGCACCTAATGTAATGATTGCATCATATTTTTTACTCGCTGCCATTTTTTTAACCGCAAGAGGAATTTCAAACGCTCCCGGTACATAAACAACTTCGAGGTTGCTTTCTTCTGCACCGTGACGTTTCAGGCAATCAATCGCACCTGCTAATAAGTTTTCAACAACAAAACTGTTCCAACGCGTAACAACAATGCCAAAACGTGAACCTTTAACAATCATATCGCCTTCAATTTTTTTGATATTGTTCATTTTCTTTACCTACTTTAAAAATCATTCTATTTATACCACTTAAAAATTTCTGACACGTTTACTGGCAAGGCATAAGTTAGCGAAAAAGCGGAGTGCACACACAGTGCATGAGCATTTTGAGCTCACTTATAACGCCGCCAGCAAGCGCGTCAGGAATTTTTTAATCATGTACGTATTCTGTTACTTCTAAGCCAAAACCTGATAACGCATGCATTTTCTTTGGCGCACTCATCACTCGCATTTTACGCACACCTAAGTCTGTTAAAATTTGAGCACCAATACCATATGTCCGCAAGTCATCGCCATGTACTCCTTCTGAATGTTCTTCACCGTTATCATGCTTATTATAATGTTTAATCATATTAACAAGCATGTTTGATTCTTCAGCCAGACGTAGAATAATAATAACACCTTCGCCTTCATCAGAAATACGTTTCATCACATCACGTAATGGCCAACCACAATCTTCACGTTGACTACCAAACATATCACACATGCTATTTTCAACATGAACACGCACCATGGTAGGCTTTTCAGGTTCAGGATTACCCTTCACTAAAGCCAGGTGAACTTGTCCATCTGTGATATTACGATAAGCGTATAATTTAAAATCACCGACTTCGGTTGGCATATCACAATCAGCCGCACGTTCAACCGTCTTCTCATTTTTTAGTCGGTATTCAATTAAGTCCGCAATGGTACCGATTTTTAAATTATGTTCTTTCGCAAAAACTTCTAAATCAGGACGACGCGCCATGCTGCCATCTTCTTTTAGGATTTCAACGATAACAGATGCCGGTTCTCTACCTGCAAGACGTGCAATATCACAGCCTGCTTCAGTGTGGCCTGCACGTGTTAATACGCCACCCGGTTGTGCCATTAATGGAAAAATATGTCCCGGTTGTACAATATTTTTTGCAGTCGCATCTTGAGCAACAGCCGCTTGAACTGTGACCGCACGATCACCTGCAGATATACCTGTCGTTACACCTTTTGCCGCTTCAATACTCACAGTAAAGTTAGTTGCGAAAAATTCATTATTATCTTCAACCATTAACGGCAACTTTAAACGTTCGCAACGATCTTTTGTTAACGTTAAACAAATTAAGCCTCGGCCATTTGTTGCCATGAAGTTAATGTCTTCTGCTTTTACACAATCTGCAGCAATAATTAGATCACCTTCATTCTCGCGATCTTCATCATCCATAAGGATAACCATTTTACCTGCCGCGATATCTTCTATAATTTCTTTTGCGCTATTTAATGCCATATCTATATCTTCTATTATTAATTACTATTTAATAAAACCATGTTCGCTGAGCATGTCCATGCTAATTGCCGAAGTTTTTGCATCTGCTGCTTTATCACCTAAAATTAAACGCTCAAGGTAACGCGCAATTATATCCACTTCCAAATTTACTTCTGTTCCAATTTTAAACTGTCCCATTGTTGTTTCCTGCAAAGTATGCGGCACAATATTGAGTTCAAAAACCGCACCCTTCACCGCATTAACAGTCAAACTAATACCATCTACACAAACGGATCCTTTTTCAGCAATATACTTTGCCATTTCATCCGGCGTTTGAATATGAAAACGTACTGAGCGTCCATCATTATAACGCTCAACAATTTTACCTATGCCATCAACATGACCACTTACAAGATGCCCACCCAAACGTGTTGTCGGCGTTAAGGCTTTTTCAAGATTAGTCTTAGTGCCGACAGACAAAGATTTAAAAGTTGTTACGGATAAAGTTTCACCCGAAACATCTGCCCAAAAACCATCTCCGGGTAGTTCAACAGCAGTTAAACAAACACCATTTACTGCAATACTGTCACCAAGCTGTACATCATCTAAATCAAGTTGGTTGGTTAAAATACGAACTCGTGCATCATCACCTTTTGGTTCAATGGCAGCGACTTCACCAATTGATTGAATAATTCCTGTAAACATATTTAGTGATGTTCCAAATTAAGCTTCTTTACTTTTGCAGTTATACGTAAATCTTGCCCGACTAATCTTTGATCTTTTATATCTAGTTCAATTTTATCTTGCATAGATTCTAAACCTGGCAAAGCAAATAAGCCACGCGCATTGTTACC
>JAUVGM010000157.1 GCA_030593785.1 Gammaproteobacteria bacterium
ATTTATTTGCTCTATTTTCGATGAGATGCTCGACAACAGCGGGATCTGCCAACGTTGATGTATCGCCGAGAGAATCAAGTTCATTTGCAGCAATTTTACGCAAAATTCGACGCATGATTTTGCCTGATCGAGTCTTCGGTAAGCCTGGAGCCCACTGAATAATGTCCGGTTTGGCAATAGGGCCAATTTCTTGCCGGCAAAGATCAACCAATTCCTTTTTAAGCTCGTCTGTATATTCTACGCCGTTAATGGCGGTGACGTAGGCGTATATCCCCTGACCTTTAATATCATGCGGATAACCGACCACAGCGGCTTCTGCTATCTTCTCATGCAACACCAGTGCAGATTCGACCTCTGCGGTGCCCATGCGATGGCCTGATACATTTAAAACATCATCCATACGACCTGTGATCCAGTAGTCGCCATCGGCATCACGGCGAGCGCCATCACCCGAGAAATAGTAGCCGGGATAGTCTTTAAAATAAGTATCGACCATACGCTGATGGTCGCCATAGATTGAACGAATTTGCCCTGGCCATGAACCTATCATGACGAGTGCACCTGAGGCTTCACCCGTTCCTTCAATCAGTTTATTTGTATCTGCGTCAATCAAGCCCGGTTGCACACCAAAGAAAGGCTGAGTGGCTGAGCCGGGTTTGAGGGTGGTTGCTCCAGGGAGTGGTGTGAGCATGTGACCACCTGTTTCAGTTTGCCACCAGGTATCAACAATTGGGCAACGCTTTTCGCCAACAACGTTGTAATACCACTGCCATGCTTCGGGATTAATGGGTTCGCCCACGGTACCGAGTAAACGTAATGAAGCGCGGGATGTTTTGGTCACGGGCTCATCGCCAGCAGCCATTAACGCACGAATGGCAGTGGGTGCAGTATAGAAAATGGTAATTTTATGCTTATCAACCACTTCCCAAAAACGAGATGGAGAAGGGTAGTTAGGCACACCCTCGAAAAATACAGTTGTTGCCGCATTTACTAATGGGCCATAGAGTAAATAACTGTGACCCGTGATCCAACCAACATCAGCAGTACACCAGTAGATATCATTATCTTGTAAGTCAAAGGTGTATTTTGTGGTTATTGCGGAAAATAATAAGTAACCAGCCGTGGTATGTAAAATACCTTTAGGTTTACCCGTTGAGCCCGATGTGTAGAGAATGAATAATGGATCTTCGGCATCCATTTCTTCACAAGGACAATCGGCTGATGCAGCTTCAAAGGCTTCGTGATACCAAACGTCACGCTCTGCATGCCAATCAATATCGCCACCAGTACGTTTAATCGTTAATACGGTGTGTACATTAGGACAGTCTTCAAGCGCTTTGTCTGTGTTAGCTTTTAATGGAATTTTTTTACCTGCACGAACACCTTCATCTGCCGTGATAACAATTTGGCAGTCTGAATCAAGAATACGTCCCTTGAGTGCTTCAGGAGAAAAGCCGCCAAAGACAACAGAATGAACAGCGCCTATGCGTGCGCAAGCAAGCATGGCATAGCCGGCTTCTGGAATCATAGGCATATATATACAAACACGGTCGCCTTTTTTTACACCGCGTTGTTTTAGAATATTGGCAAATTTACTCACATCATGATGGAGTTCTTTGAAGGTAATTTTTTTATCATCGTTAGGATCGTCACCTTCCCAAATGATTGCTACCTGATCAGCTTTTGTATCAAGATGTCGGTCGATACAGTTATAAGCAACATTGAGTGTGCCACCCTGGAACCATTTAATGTAAAGGTCATTTGCATCAAAGCTGTAGTCCATCACCTTATCCCAAGGCTTAGACCAACTTAAAAATTGTTTAGCTTGTTCACCCCAGAACGCTTCAGGATCATCAATAGATTGTTTATATAAGGTTTTATATTGTTCCGCTGTGATGTTTGTTTTAGTCGCAAATTCAGCAGGGACTTCATACAATTGTTGTTCTGACATGAAACTCTCCAGGATTCTTTAGTGCCTTATCTTTACAAGAGTTAAACGAGGTAGCAAGTTATATTGAACAAATTTTAAATAAACAGGATATTAAAATGGAGAAGGACATTTAGTAGGATAGATGAAAATAAGGGATAAGCTAGTCGACTCTTTTCTGCTGCATATCAACCAGATTAATGAATTTTTGTACTGCAGTCTCAAAGTCACCCGTAAGGTTTAGAAAGGCGCAACCGCAACGTGTTCCTTCCGACGGGTTATTAGGGTTTTTTAATATATGGTTTCGTATTTCAAGGTTGATAAAAGCCGCATCATGCTCACCTAGGGTGAGCTTACAGTTATGAAAGACATTACCGGGTTCAAGTTCCAGTTCATCATTCACATCAAATAGCGCAATACCCCCGGTACTAATATCCAGTACAGGGTATTCAGTACGGTTGTTATCACCGTGAATAAGTTCACAGGTTACCTTTTCACTCAGAGGAATTCTGACACGATAAAATTCCCGGCGTTGAACCCAAAGTACACTATCAGGTAAAGTGCAGGCAAAACTGGCTTTACCCTGTAAGCGCGCTTTACGAATATCAGTAACGGTAAATTGTGCAGTGATGCCATCGTAATCTGTTTTTACTATTGCACGATTATGCTTAAGCAGCTTCTGGTTCAGTTCTTCATTACCACCGTAATCCAGTACCAATAAATTTTTATCAGCTAAAACATCAACAACCGTACTCAACATTGAATTGTCATTAAAATGAAGGGAAATGAGTGAATTTTTTTTACCTAGCTGACGCAATTTCTGCATGATTTCGCCGCGTCCATAGAGCATGTAATGCTCCATGTTCTCAATATTATCAATTTTAGGTGTATCCACTATTTAATCTTTTTAGGTTGGTGATTTAAATTCTAGATGGCTATATTACGTTATGTTTGAGCCAATTTCTTGGATTTATTATTTCGAAACCAAATCAAGTTGCCAGTGATTTATTGCCCAATTCCAGATTTCTTTATTATTACTCTGCATAAGTTCTATAGGCGGCATTTGTCCTAGAAACTTTAATGATTTATAGAGCAAATCAACAGATTCTTTGCTATCAATAGGTTTTGCATGGCTTTGTTTACTTAGTTTTTGGCCCGATTCACTAAGTACAATTGGGAGGTGACAATAAAGAGGTGGGGATAACCCTAATGTCTGTTGTACATGAATTTGACCGGGTGAACAGTTGAGTAAATCTGCTCCTCGAACCACTTCGGTAATGCCTTGTTCAGCGTCATCAATTCCAGATGCCAGGTGATAGGAAAAATAACCATCACGGCGTTGTAAAACAAAATCACCATTCATTTTTTCCAAATCAAAAGATTGTGGACCGAGAATAGCATCATCAAACTGAATTAATTCATGGTTACAGCGTAATCGAATACTGTACTCGGACAGATTTTCTAAAGGTCCATTACGGCAAAATCCAGGGTAAACCGTTTCTCCTTTAGTTTGCCCTGTTTTTTCAAGAATACTTTTTCTACTACAGCTACATGGATAGGCAAGCTTTTGTTCGAGTAAATGATGAACGACTTCATGGTAACGTTCTCGTCGGTTACTTTGATATAAAACTTCACCATTCCATTCAAATCCAAAGCCGTCGAGTGTCTTTAAAATATTATCTACTACTCCCTTTTGCTCTCGAGGAGGATCAATGTCATCAATACGCAACAACCATTCGCCATTTTGTCTCTTCGCTTGTAGGTAACTTCCCATTGCTGCAACCAGGGAACCAAAATGTAAAGGTCCCGTAGGTGATGGAGCGAAACGACCACGATAGCTTGGAGATATTGTCATACTTGATTATAACCATGAAAAAGCGTGATTTTTATAACTTATCTTCTAAAGTAATCGAATTAATAGTCGTTAAATAAAACTAGTATCAATTGATAAATGTAGGATAAAGGCTGCGTTGTGAATAATGATGATAAATGGATTATTCGTGGAGTTACCGAAGAAGGTAAAAAATTACGTCCAAGTGATTGGATAGAACGTATTTCTTCAACCTTAGCGAGTTTTGGTAGCGACCATCGTTTACATTATTCAAATGCAGTTACACCGTGCATCATTGATGGTGAAAAATGTTTAGTGGTTGCCCGAAATCTGAATGAACTGAACCCTGATGCTTACGACTATGTAATGAATTTTGCTAAGAGTAACAAACTTTGCATTCGTGAAGATCGACGAGAAGGGGAGCGAGCATTGAATGCTTCGATTGCTTAAAAGTTAGGCAAAAAAAAGAAGCGTTAGCTTCTTTTTTTATAATTATCATCAAGCAAAGAAGCTAACGCTTAATAGCGATTAGTTAAATAATGTAGGTTCGAATTTATTCGAACGCCGAGGTAAAAATCAACCATAAAGGTTAGTATATACACCGCGTTCGAATAAATTCGAACCTACGAAAAACTAATAACAGCTTAAGTGGACGGCATTAAGCTAACGCTTCTTTGCTTAATGCGATAAAGCAAAATTACGACATTGATTTTTCACGAATCTCGCTTAAGCTCTTACAATCAATGCATTGATTTGCAGTTGGGCGTGCTTCAAGACGACGAATACCAATCTCAATACCACAATCGTCACAATAGCCGTAATCACCAGAATCAAGATTATCAATCGACTCGTCAATTTTCTTGATTAACTTACGTTCACGATCACGTGTTCTTAATTCCATGGTGAAATCAGACTCTTGCGATGCTCGGTCATTGGGATCAGGGAAGTTTGCTGCTTCGTCCTGCATGTGATGCACAGTACGATCAACTTCTTGCATAAGCTCCATTTTCCAGGCACCAAGAATATTGTGAAAATGCTCAACTTGAGCTTCATTCATATATTCTTCGCCCTTCTTAATTTTGTAGGGCTCGAACTGTTTAAATTCCTGAGAGATATTTGAGGGGATTCTTCTCTTAGGTGCAGTTTTCTTTTTAGTAGCTGTTTTTTTAGTTGCTGCTTTTTTAGTTGCTGCTTTTTTAGCCACAACCTTCTTTTTAGCTACTGTTTTCTTCGCTACTGTCTTTTTAGCTACTGTTTTTTTCTTAGTAACTTTCTTTTTTGCAGCTGTTTTTTTCTTTGCAGGCATTGTTAAATTCTCTCCAGCCGTGGAATAAAGTATAAATAAAAAAATACGACGCGACTTAATACCAGAATGTCATCAAATACGCAAGAATTACGAAATTATTTCGTAGTGATACAATTGCATTTACTAGCCGTTATGAATGATAATATTATATTAATTCATTATAAATCAAGTGGTTAATATCACAAAACGTAAATTTAAAGAATTTTGGAGTTGGAAATGCCCGAGTTAAAAGCACTAATTTTTGATGTAGATGGAACACTAGCGGATACCGAGCGGGATGGGCATCGGGTCGCATTTAATTTGGCATTTGCTGATGCTGGTTTGGACTGGGATTGGACAGTAGATATTTATGAAGACTTATTAACAGTTACCGGTGGCAAAGAAAGAATGAAGTTCTTTTTGGATAAATATCAACCGGAATTTGATCAGCCTGAAGATTTAACATCCTATATTGCCGATATGCATAAAGCGAAAACGGCTCATTATACGAATCTATTATCGAAAGGCGAGATTCCATTACGTCCCGGTGTTGAGAGATTATTGAATGAAGCGCGTGAAAAAGGATATCGTTTGGCAATATCAACAACCACGACACCTGCTAATGTTGAAGCGTTACTTGTTCATACCTTAGGTAAAGAATCGATGGATTGGTTTGAAGTGATTGCCGCTGGAGATATTGTACCTGCAAAAAAACCTGCGCCTGATATTTATGACTGGGCCTTAGACAAAATGAACCTAAAGGCTGAAGATTGCATTGCCTTTGAAGATTCCCGTAATGGTGTTTTGTCTTCATTAGGTGCAAATCTAAAAACAATCATTACAATTAATGATTACACTAAAGATCATGATTTCACTGGTGCAGCGATTGTGCTGGATCAATATGGAGAACCGGGTTCACCGTTTAAAGTGATAGAAGGTGATGCACATGGATTTGATTATCTCAATATCGATATGGTGAAATCACTTCATTCTGCTTAAATACTTGTCATTGCGAGCGATAGCGCGGCAATCTGC
>JAUVGM010000313.1 GCA_030593785.1 Gammaproteobacteria bacterium
ATGTCTGCAAAAGATGCTCGCAAAATGGATTCGTTTATTCATTACGGTATCGCTGCAGCCATTGAAGCAATTGAAGATTCAGGTTTAGAGACAACTGAAGAAAATGCACATCGCATTGGTGTTTCAATTGGTTCAGGTATCGGTGGTTTAAACACTATCGAAGCGAACTATGAAAAGTATTCAAAAGCAGATAATAACCCTCGTAAGATTTCACCTTTTATTATCCCTGCAACAATCATCAATATGATCTCAGGTAACCTATCCATTCGTTATGGCTATAAAGGCCCTAACTATGCAATTACAACAGCATGTGCAACTGCGACACATAGTATTGGTGATGCAGCACGTATGATTGAGCATGGTGATGCCGATGTCATGATTACCGGTGGTGCTGAAAATGCAACATCTATTTTAGGCTTAGGTGGTTTTGCAGCTGCACGTGCATTGTCATCACGAAATGATGATCCTGCTACAGCAAGTCGTCCCTGGGATAAAGATCGCGATGGTTTTGTGCTTGGTGATGGTGCTGGCGTTATGGTTATTGAAGAATACGAACATGCAAAAGCACGTGGCGCGAAAATTTATGCTGAAGTGTTAGGGTTTGGTATGAGTGGCGATGCTTACCATATGACAACACCGTCTATTGGTGGAGAAGGTGCAAGTCGTTGCATGAATAACGCAATCAATGATGCAGGTATTAATCCTTCTGACGTTGATTATGTAAATGCACATGGCACATCAACACCAGCAGGTGATATTGTAGAAGTTCAAGCAGCTAAATTAACCTTTGGTGATCATGCTAAGAAGTTAGCCATGAGTTCAACTAAATCAATGACAGGTCACTTACTTGGTGCAGCTGGTGGTATAGAAGCTATATTTTCTGTTCTTGCGATTAGAGACCAAGTTGCTCCGCCAACAATAAACATCTTTAACGCCGACGAGGGTTGTGATTTAAACTTTGTACCAAATACACCACAAGAAATGAAAATTGATGTTGCAGTCTCAAATTCATTTGGTTTTGGTGGTACAAATGGTACTCTCGTTTTCCGTAAAGTTTAATCGGTAGCGAAAAAGAACTGCATCATTTTTGTTATGCAGCATGACATTTCCAACACTAGTCAAAGCAACCATCCCTTTAAATCTAAAGGGCTCAAAATAAATGTATTGCAGGGTCAACATGATTTGTTGGCTCTGCATCAGAATAATCCAGAACGATACCCTTTTTTACTAGAAAGTGTTGCCAGATCACTTAAGTACACATCGACAGATAATTCATGCCCCTCACGTTTTGATATTCTTTTTGCCTTTCCGCAAGAAACTTTAACCTTATCAAATGAAGCAGAGTTAAGTGGATACAGTGATGTAAAAGGTAATGATTTTTTAGATAACCTAAGTCAATGGTGGCTAAGTCAACGTAACAGTAATATTGAGTGTGAAGCGTTACCTTTTTCAGGTGGTTGGTTTTTGTATCTTGGATATGAATTAGCAAAACAGGTAGAACCACAACTAAAGTTAAAAAAACCAATAAGTCCTATCGCTTATGCAACACGAATACCTGCAGCAATAATTTATGATCATCAGGAAAAATGTGCATATAGTTTATGTGAATATGGTTTTGATTTTTCTGAGCTATTACATAATGATTATGATCAAGAAAGTACAATTCAATCTAATGGTAATCTTGAGCCAGGTGACATTAATGAAGAAGATGAATCTATTTACCTAAATTCAATTGCAAAGGTAAAACAATACATTGTTGATGGGGACGTTTTTCAGGCTAATTTATCAAGATTGTGGAAAGTTGAAAATATTGAAGATAATAATGCTGCAATTGATATTTATCAAAAATTACGAAAAACAAATCCTGCACCATATTCTGGTTTGGCCGTACATAATGGCTTCAGTATTATTAGTTCTTCACCCGAACGTTTAATTCGCACAACAAAAGGTGTTGCAGAAACACGTCCAATTGCAGGGACTAGACGACGAGAGAAAGATAAACTAAAGGACGATGCATTGAAGGCTGAGCTTATTGCCCATCCAAAAGAACGCGCTGAACATATTATGCTTATTGATCTTGAACGTAATGATTTGGGACGAATTTGTGTTCCTGGCAGCATTAAGGTAGATGAATTTATGGTGCTAGAGTCTTATGCTCATGTTCACCATATTGTTTCAAATATACGTGGTCAATTAAAAGAGGGAATATTACCCGGTGAGGTTATTAAGGCTGTATTCCCAGGGGGAACGATAACAGGCTGTCCAAAAGTTCGCTGCATGGAAATTATATCTGAACTTGAAAATGAAGCTCGTGGTGCATATACCGGCTCAATGGGCTATTTGAATCATAATGGTGATATGGATATAAATATATTAATAAGAACAATCACTCTGGAAAATAATACACTGTATTTTCGAGCTGGAGCAGGACTGGTGGCTGATTCTGTCGCTCAATCTGAATTAGAAGAAACACGTCATAAAGCACGTGGAATGTTACTGGCTTTACAATAATACGTAATGACAATGAATATTTTAATAAATGGTGAAATAAAAAATACGATCAGTATTCTGGATCGTGGTTTACAGTATGGTGATGGTTTATTTGAAACTATGGCGGTACGCAATGGCAAAATACATTTATGGGAATATCACTGGGATAGATTATCTCTTGGTTGTAAAAAACTTTCTATTTCATGTCCAGCTAAAGAAATTATAGAAAAAGAAATCGATTTAATTTGTACTGAAAATATAGAACGATTAAAGTTTGTCATAAAGCTCATTGTGACACGAGGAGAGGGGCTACGAGGATATCAGTTCACAAAAGTTCAAAATGTAACTCGAATTCTCAGTGCTCATCCATGGCCAAACTATCCTGAAAATTACCAAACTGAAGGAGTCGTTGTTCGCTATTGCGAAATGACTTTATCAGAAAATAAAAAACTTGCAGGTATAAAGCACCTTAATCGACTAGAGCAAGTTTTAGCCAGGAATGAATGGGGCTCTGATGAATTCCAGGAAGGTTTAATGTTAACTGCACAAGGTAAGGTTGTTGATGGCATCATGAGTAATATTTTTGCTGTTCAAGATAATAAAATTTTTACTCCAAATTTATCCTTATGTGGTG
>JAUVGM010000311.1 GCA_030593785.1 Gammaproteobacteria bacterium
AAGCCATTAAACAGTTAAAGCAACTTAAAACACTGACTTTCATCAAAGCATCAAATTTTTATAGTAGCCCTCCGATGGGCCCGCAAGATCAACCTGATTACATTAATGCTGTTGTTGAAATAAAAACAAACCTAACGGCTGAACAACTACTGGATGAGTTACAGAAAATAGAAAATGATCAGGGGCGTATACGTACGCAACATTGGGGAGCGCGAACTCTGGATCTTGATATATTATTGTTTGGTAATGAAGTGATAAATACAGAACGATTAATTGTGCCTCATTGCGGAATTAGTGAACGAAATTTTGTATTATATCCGTTAAGTGATTTGCTTGATTCAAACTTTAAAATACCTGGTTTTGGGGTAATTAATGATCTATTGGCAGCCTGTCCGATGACTGGATTAACGCGGTTAACAGAAGCATGAAATCAATTGAGAATAAACCCGGTTTTATTGTTGTTGAGGGCCCCGTTGGTGTGGGTAAAACAACATTAGCAAAGCGACTTGCTGAATCGTTTAATACAGACTTGTTATTGGAGGGGGCGGATGAAAATCCTTTTCTTAATAAGTTTTATGAAAACAAGAAAAATGTTGCATTCCAGACACAATTATTTTTTCTTTTTCAACGCGCTCAACAGATGCAGGATTTAAGACAAGCTGATATGTTTCGTCCGGTACATGTTGCAGATTTCATTATGGAAAAAGACAGGTTATTTGCTGAGCTCACATTGGATGATGAAGAATTTAAATTATATCAGCAAGTTTATCAGCACCTTACTATTGATGCACCTGTGCCCGATTTAGTGATTTACTTGCAAGCACCTGTCGATGTTTTATTAAAACGTATTTCACATCGTGGCCGTGAATATGAACGTTCTATGAATAGTGACTATTTGAGTAGATTAAATGACAGTTATGCACGTTTTTTTCATAACTATACTCAATCCCCCTTGTTAATCGTTAATGCAGAAGAAATAGATCTTGTTAACAATGAAAGTGACTATACTTTGTTACTAGAACAAATTAAGCGAGTAAAAAGTGGACGGCATTATTTTAATCCTGCCGGTTCATCATTTTAAATTGGTGCCAATAAAAGCATGATTACAACAACTACTTTACATGAATTAAAAAAACGTAATGAAAAAATTACCGTTTTGACTGCATATGATGCAAGTTTCACAAAACATCTTGAACAGGCCGGTGTTGAAGTTATCCTGGTAGGTGATTCTCTTGGTATGGTGATGCAAGGGCATGATTCCACAATCCCCGTTACTGTTGATGATATGGTTTACCATACTAAAATGGTCGCACGTGCACGTGAACATGCTTTACTGATTTCAGACTTACCTTATCATTCTTATCTTAATAAAGAAGATGCTTTAAAAAATGCACAACGCTTAATGGAAGAAGCGGGCGCAGATATGGTTAAGTTTGAAGGTGGTGGAGAATTTGTTGCGATTGCTGCTCACCTTATTAGTAATGGTATTCCTGTTTGTGGTCATTTAGGGCTGTTACCACAGTCAGTTGTTGAATTAGGTGGTTACAAAGTTCAGGGACGTGAGCAAACTGCAGCAGATAAAATTGTTGAAGATGCTCAGGCGTTAAAAAATGCCGGAGTAGAGATTATTGTGCTGGAGTGTATTCCACAACAATTAGCAAAACGTATTACTGAAGACGTGGATGTTATTACTATTGGTATTGGTGCCGGAGTAGATTGTAGTGGACAAGTGTTGGTGCTATATGACCTTTTAGGTATTACTCCGGGTAAACGCCCTAAGTTTAGTAAAGATTTTCTTGCTGAATTAGAGGGCAAGAAATCAATTACAGCTGCTATTGAAACTTATGTGAAAGCGGTAAAAAATTTAGAGTTTCCGTCAGAGGAACATAGTTTTAATTAGGGTCTGTTGAACTTTCAGATGTTAGGCTGATTTTGAGAAAACTTTAGTTCTGACAAGGCATTTATTATGTATTAATGCATTCCATTGATAGTAATAAATAACGTAGGCAGGGCTGAAATTAGCCAAAATCAGACAACAGATGAAGTCTCAATAGACCCTATGGATTATAAAAATCTTTACCGGTAATTCGTTTGTCTCTTATTTCTGGTTGTCGTCGGAAACGTTTATAACTCCACTGGTATTGTTCTGGAATATCAAGAATACATTTTTCCATTTCAGAATTTAAATACGCCACCGATTCTTCTAATGACCCTTCATTAATTTTATCGAGTGGCTTAATAACAATTTCATAACCTTCACCATTCTTCAATCGTTTGCCATAAAATGAAAGTACAGTAGCGTCCGTTTTTTTCGCAAAACGAGATATTAAAATCATACTGTAGGCTTGAATGCCAAAGAAGGGGGCAAAGACACCATTTCCTTCACTGGGTTCTTGATCCGGTAAGATACAAACGACTTCATTATTCTTAAGAGACTTGAGCATAGAGCGAATTCCTTGATTATCTGTCGGAACAAGCTTTACTCCAAACCGTTGTCGACCATTTCTTATTATAGAATCGAGTTGACTGATTTTTGGCTTTTGATACATACAGGTAGTTGGGTATTTACCGGCTAAATAATGTCCCAGGAGTTCCCAGTTTCCAAGATGGGGTGCAGCCAGAATAACACCTTTATTATTTTTGAGCGCTTGCTGTAATAATTCTTCGCCTTGAACCTTTGTTATTGATTTATAGAGCTTCTCTTTGCTCCAGGTCCACATTGCACTAATTTCGGTTACCGTTTTACCTGTCTCAATTAAACTATTTTTTATAAGCTGTTGTTGTTGTTTTGCATCCATCTCTGGAAAACATATCTGAACATTAGTTGTTGTTACAAAATGATGCCGATTAGATGTCATTGATAATAACCATCCAAAAAGCCCACCTATTCGGTGGATGTTCTTGAGGGACAGTAGCGCAAATCCATGAAGGAATAGTTTTGTAAATAAAACAATGATTGTGTGTTTTATACTTTTAGAATGTGTCATATCTTATGGTTTGAAATATTATTATGGCTGAATTTTGTCAGCTTTTACTTAAAAGAACAAAAGTTAGTTTACATGATCTTCACATATTAAAATTAGCGCTTACAATACACTGCTTTAAACATCGTCATAGGATTACAGTATTTTGCAAGTTATATCGG
>JAUVGM010000133.1 GCA_030593785.1 Gammaproteobacteria bacterium
TTTTTCAGGCATGAATTAAGGTAGGAATAAATTGAACGATTTAGTTAAAAATATTATTTTATGGGTAGTTGTTGCTGTTATTTTAATGTCGGTTTTCAGTAATCTGACACAAAACAGTAAGACTCAGGAAATTAGTTATTCTGAATTCATTAAAAGCATCAATTCAAATCAAGTAACAGATGTCATGTTAACTGGTCGTGTTATTAACGGGACATTGCAAGGCGGCTCAAAATTCAGTACCTATAGTCCTGAAACAGATAATAAAGCCATGATCGGTGACTTACTGAAAAGTGGTGTCGTTATTAAAGCAAAACCATTAGAGCAATCTATTTGGATGCAAATCTTTATTTCTTCATTCCCATTTTTAATTATTATCGGTATATGGCTTTATTTTATGCGCCAGATGCAAGGTGGCGGTAAAGGCGGCGCAATGTCTTTTGGTAAAAGTAAGGCGCGCTTATTGAGTGAAGATCAAATTAAAATTAATTTTAATGATGTGGCTGGTGTTGACGAAGCAAAAGAAGAAGTTGCTGAGTTAGTTGAATTTTTACAGGACCCCGGTAAATTCCAAAAACTAGGTGGAAAAATTCCTCAGGGTATTTTGATGGTAGGTTCACCGGGTACCGGTAAAACATTATTAGCAAAAGCCATTGCTGGTGAAGCTAAAGTTCCTTTCTTTACCATTTCAGGTTCTGATTTTGTTGAAATGTTTGTTGGTGTTGGTGCCTCTCGTGTACGTGACATGTTTGAACAAGCTAAAAAGAGTGCACCATGCATTATCTTTATTGATGAAATTGATGCGGTCGGTCGTCATCGTGGTGCCGGTTTAGGTGGTGGACATGATGAACGTGAACAAACCTTAAACCAATTACTTGTTGAAATGGATGGGTTTGAGGGCAATGAAGGTGTAATCGTTATTGCGGCAACTAACCGTCCAGATGTATTAGATCCTGCGTTACTCCGTCCGGGTCGTTTTGACCGACAGGTGGTTGTGCCATTACCTGACATGTTGGGTCGTGAACAAATCTTAAAAGTACATATGCGTAAAGTGCCGATTGGTGATGATGTTAATGTTAAAGTTATTGCGCGTGGAACACCGGGTTTTTCAGGTGCGGATCTCGCAAATCTTATTAACGAAGCTGCATTGTTTGCTGCGCGTTTTAATAAACGCTTAGTAGAAATGAGCGAATTTGAAAAAGCCAAAGATAAAATTATGATGGGTGCTGAACGCCGCTCTATGGTAATGAATGAAGATGAGAAAAAACTCACTGCATACCATGAAGCCGGTCATGCAATTGTTGGTTTAAAAGTGCCATCGCATGATCCTGTTTATAAAGTATCAATAATCCCTCGAGGTCGTGCTTTAGGTGTGACTATGTTCTTACCTGAAGAAGATCGTTACAGTTACAGTAAAGAAAGACTGGAAAGTCAGATCTCCAGTTTATTTGGTGGACGTATTGCGGAAGAACTTATTTTTGGTGTGGAACAAGTAACGACGGGTGCATCGAATGATATTCAACGTACAACTGAGCTTGCACATAACATGGTTACGCAGTGGGGTTTATCAGATAAATTAGGTCCAATGGTATTTGGTGAAGAAGAAGGTGAAGTGTTTCTGGGCAGATCAGTAACACAGCACAAAAGTCTTTCTGATGAAACTGCACATGTTATTGATGAAGAAATACGAAATATAGTTGACCGAAATTATTCTCGAGCAGAAAAAATTCTAAAAGAGAATATGGATGTTCTCCATGCTATGTCTGATGCTTTAATGAAGTATGAAACAATTGATAAAGATCAGATTACAGATCTTATGAATGGTAAAACACCTCAAGCACCAAAAGGCTGGGATGATAGTTCAACTTCAAGCGGCAGTAGTGATGCTAAAAATAGCACCGAAGCCACTAAAGAAGATAAACCTTCTGCAGATGATAAAATTGGTGGGCCGGCAGGCGAACACTAAGCTTAATCTTAATAAATGCCTCGCATAGCGGGGCATTTTTTTATCTGAAATTTATTTAATGAAATTACACTTCACTTCTAAAATTATAGAGCTGAACCAACCCTGTATTATGGGAATATTGAATCTAACCCCGGATTCTTTTTCTGATGGTGGATTATTTTTAAAAAAAGATAATGCCATTAAACATGTGACTCAGATGATTAATGATGGAGCACAGATCATTGATATCGGAGGTGAGTCTACCCGACCTGGAGCGAGTGATGTTTCGGTTGATGAAGAATGTCAGCGCGTTATTCCTGTTATAGAGGCGGTAAGAGAAATATCAGATATACCGATCTCTATCGACACTAGTAAAACAGACGTTATGCAGCAAGCTATTTCATCTGGCGCATCCATGATCAATGATGTTAATGCTTTGAGAGACGATGGAGCAGTAGAGCTTGCGGCAGAACTTGATGTTCCCGTTTGTATTATGCACATGCAAGGCTCTCCAAGAACCATGCAACATACCCCAGTTTATAAAGATGTTGTGCAAGAAGTGAAAGCTTTTCTTGAAGAACGAATTGATGCTTGTTTAAAGGCAGGTATTAAACGTAGTAATATAATAATTGACCCGGGTTTTGGCTTTGGTAAAACCTTAGAACATAATTTATCTTTATTTAAACATCTTGATGAGTTTGAAAAACTGGATTGTCCGTTACTCGTTGGTGTATCACGTAAGTCTATGATCGGCACAGTATTAAATAATGCATCAGCAGATGAGCGTTTAAATGGCAGTGTTGTACTTGCAACATTAGCCGCATGGAATAATGCAAATATACTTCGGGTGCATGATGTAAAAGAGACAGCAGAAGCATTGAAGTTATGTCAGGCAGTTAAAGAAGCAAAATAATTTAAACATAAATTCACGTTGGAAGAATGATGACAAAGAAGTTTTTTGGAACAGATGGGATTCGTGGCGCAGTTGGCTCATACCCGATTACACCAGACTTTATGCTTAAACTCGGCTGGGCTGCTGGTCGAGTATTAGGTGCAGCAAAGGGCAGTAAAATTCTTATCGGTAAGGACACGCGTATTTCTGGTTATATGATTGAATCAGCTTTAGAAGCAGGTCTGTCTGCAGCCGGTGTCGATATTCAATTACTTGGTCCCATGCCAACACCAGCCATTGCTTATTTAACCCGAACAGTAAACGCACAAGCAGGGATTGTTATAAGTGCTTCACACAACCCTTATGCAGATAATGGAATTAAATTTTTCTCAGCAGATGGAACAAAATTAGCTGATGATGTAGAGCATGCCGTTGAAGCAGAGCTGGAAAAAGAATTGTCATGTTGTGAGTCAGCTGTACTGGGTAAGGCATCACGTATTACAGATGCACCAGGTCGATATATTGAATTTTGTAAAAATACCTTACCATCTAATATAAGTTTAAATGGCTTAAAAATTGTTGTGGATTGTGCCAATGGTGCGACCTACCACATTGCACCTAAAGTATTTAATGAATTAGGTGCAGAAGTGATCGCGATAGGTGATACACCCGATGGCATGAATATTAACGAAGGTTTTGGTTCTACACATCCTGAAAATTTACAAAAAGAAGTTTTAAAAAATAAAGCTGATCTTGGCGTTGCTTTTGATGGTGATGGTGACCGACTCATTATGGTTGATCATACTGGTGATCTTGTTGATGGTGATCAATTACTCTATGTCATCGCTATGGCTTTATATGCCAAAGGTGCTTTAAAGGGAGGCGTTGTTGGAACATTGATGACCAACCTTGGTTTAGAGCATGCCTTTAAAGAACACGAGATTCCTTTTAGCCGTGCTGGAGTGGGTGATCGATATGTTATGGAACAGTTACTGGACAAAAATTGGCGTTTGGGTGGAGAGTCTTCTGGGCATTTAATTTGTCTGGATCAGACATCAACAGGAGATGGTATTGTTGCTGCGTTACAAGTTTTAGCCGCAGTCGTTGAACAGGGCAAAAGCTTGCAGGAGCTGGCCTCTGGAATGAAAAAATACCCCATGTTACTCATTAATGTTCGTGTGGCAAAAAAGCCAGATTTAGAGAATCATGAGGAAATTCAAGCTGCCCTACATGAGGCAGAAGAAGAGCTAGCGGATACTGGGCGGGTATTATTACGCCCGTCCGGTACCGAACCCCTCATTCGAGTGATGGTAGAAGGGCAAGAGCAGGAGTTGGTCGAATCAGTCGCGAATAAGCTGGCTGATGTGGTTAAAAAAGCATCAAGCTAAACCTGTTTTTCGTAGGTGGGCTCAAGCGTAGCGGAGCCAACAATTGCTTTGTTGGCTCCGTCGTTTTACTCCTTGAGCCCACCTACGCTAAATGAAAAAGGTATTTGCTTACTCAGTTCTTGTCCTGATAAACCTCTGTTTACCTTGCTTTATTGGCGTTTCGACGTTAATATTCGCCGCTATTTCGCACTAGAAAAAGCACAAATTTCGAGACTAATCTCAACATAGAATTTTAGGGGATATACCACATGCGCAAGCCAATCATCGCCGGTAACTGGAAAATGAACGGGTCACGTTCGAGTATTAAGGAATTACTGGAAGGCATCAAAGCCGGAATGGGTGATGTTAAGTCCGCTGAAGTTGTTGTTTGTGCTCCTGCTATCTACGTGGCAGACGTATCAGATCAACTGTCTGGTTCTAACGTTGCATGGGGTGGTCAAAACCTTAGCACAGAAGCAAAAGGTGCTTTTACGGGTGAAATTTCAGCCGATATGCTACTGGATTTTAAATCTGAATACGTCATCGTAGGCCATTCAGAACGCCGTACTTTATATGGTGAAACTGACGAATTAGTGGCGGAAAAATTTGAAGTTGCGCGTAAAGCAGGTTTAACGCCTATTTTATGTATCGGTGAGAGCCTTGAAGAACGTGAATCTGGCGTGACAATCGATGTTTGTGCTCGTCAAATCAATGCAGTTATCGAGAAAAGTGGTGTTAAAGCTTTAGCAGAAGGCGTTATTGCCTATGAGCCAATTTGGGCTATCGGTACAGGCGTAACGGCAACACCAGAACAAGCACAAGAAACACACGCAGCAATTCGTAAAATGATTGCAGAAAAAGATGCATCAGTTGCCGAGCAAGTACGTATTCAATACGGTGGCAGCATGAATGCAGGTAATGCAAAAGAATTATTAGCAATGGAAGACATCGATGGCGGTTTAATCGGTGGCGCATCATTAAAAGCTGAAGACTTCTTAGCAATTTGTACAGCGCCAGCTTAATTAAAATTTAAGAGTTAAATATTATGTTACATAACGTTCTTCTTGTTATTCACTTACTTGTTGCGGTTGGCGTTGTTGCCCTCGTATTAATTCAACAAGGCAAAGGTGCCGATGCCGGTGCTGCATTTGGCGGTGGAGCATCCTCCACTGTATTTGGTAGTCAGGGTTCATCATCCTTTCTGACTCGTGCTACAGGTATCCTGGCCACTATCTTCTTCATTACAAGCCTTTCGCTTGCTTACTTGTCGATTCAAAATGTTGAACCAACGAGTGTTGTTGACACAGTCATTGAACAGAAAATTGATGTTCCTGTTGCAGCAGAAAGAGAAAGTATCCCTGCAAAATCAACATCAGATGTTCCAGTATCAGACTAGAACTTTAAAGCTTTAGCCGATGTGGTGAAATTGGTAGACGCGCTACCTTGAGGGGGTAGTGGGGAGACCCGTGCCAGTTCGAGTCTGGCCATCGGCACCAAACAAACGTCCAGTAAGGACTAATAAGAGCCCGTAACACCATTTAAAACAATGAGTTACGGGTTTTTTATTGCCCGTAAAGTCTATAGTTTTCCATTGAAATCCATTACTAGTGTTGGTATATTTGTTGGTATCTACTCCATCAGGGCTGAAAAGTACCAACAATGCCACTCACAGATACCCAATTAAGGCAGTCTAAGCCTAAAGCAAAGCCATTTAAGCTATCCGATGGTGGTGGCCTCTATATTCAAATTCAGCCCAAAGGGGCGAAGTATTGGCGTTTGGCATATCGGTATGCGGAAAAACAGAAAACCCTTGCTCTAGGAATATACCCAGAAATCACATTAGCCGATGCCAGAAGAAAAAGGGATGAAGCTAAAAAGTATCTAGCTAAAGGAATCGATCCCTCAAACCTGATGAGCAAAAAGGTGAGAAAGCGGGCTGAAGTAGAAAACCTCGAAAACTCATTTGAATCAATTGCCAGAGAATGGCACGAACAACAAAAAGGCGGATGGTCTAAAAACCACTGGGATCGAGTAATCACTAGCCTTGAAAAAGAAGCTTTCCCAGATATTGGCTCATTCCCAATTCAGGATCTAACTGCTCCCCATGTTTTAGGAATTTTAAGAAAAGTTGAAAAACGTGGAGCTTTAGAAGTTGCCGCACGTCTTTTGCAAAGGTGTAGTGCTGTTTTCCGTTATGCCATTCAGACGGGGAGAGCTGAATCGAATCCTGTTACAGATTTACAGGGCGCATTAAAAACAAAGAAAGTAAAACACCAGCCAGCTTTGACGAGAAATGAACTCCCTCAATTTCTTGAAAAGCTCACAGCTTATGATGGCAGTAAAATTACTCAACTAGGTCTAAAGCTAGTGATACTTACGTTTGTTAGAACTGGTGAATTACGTGGTGCAGTTTGGAGTGAGTTTGATTTAGATAATTC
>JAUVGM010000136.1 GCA_030593785.1 Gammaproteobacteria bacterium
GTTTTCAGGCAATGGGCGTATCACTTGTAATACATCCAAAAAAATCCACACGTACCAACATCACATGCAAATGTACGGTTTTTTATTGCCGAAAAAGAAGGTGAAGATCCGGTTTGGTGGTTTGGTGGTGGTTTTGATCTGACACCTTATTATCCGATAGAAGAAGATGTTATTCATTGGCACACCGTTTCTAAACAAGCATGTGAGCCTTTTGGTGAAGATGCTTATCCTAAATATAAAAAATGGTGTGATGATTATTTTTATTTAAAACATCGTGATGAAACACGTGGAGTGGGTGGTTTATTTTTTGATGATTTAAATGAAGAAGGTTTTGATAAAAGTTTTGCTTTTATGCAGAGTGTAGGAGACCATTATATTCCAGCGTATGTGCCTATTGTGAATAAAAGAAAAGACAAAGAATATGGTGAGCGTGAACGAGATTTTCAACTTTATCGGCGTGGTCGTTATGTTGAATTTAACCTGGTTTATGATCGCGGGACCTTATTTGGTTTGCAAACTGGTGGCCGCACAGAATCAATTTTAATGTCACTGCCACCACTGGTAAAATTCCGTTACAACTGGAAACCCGAAGCAGGTTCAGAAGAAGCTAAGCTTTATGACAGATATTTAAAACCACAAGACTGGCTTTGATATTAGCCACGAAGGACACCAAGAAAATATAAAACTTAAAAAATGAACTATGGGGAACACAGGGAATTAAAATTATTACCAGTTATTTGGTAGGTTGGTTCAAGAAGCACTGTAGAACCGCTACGCGTTTCATTCAGCACTTCTTCGCTTTGCTTAGGTCGTCCATGACGGAACCAACAAAAATATTGTTGGCTCCGCTACGCTTGAGCCAACTTACAATTTAAAAAAGATTTTTTTAGCTTCCATAAATAAGAGTCGGTAACCAGGTTGCCAGTTCCGGCCAGAACACTAATATGGCCATGGTAAATATCTGTATGCCAATAAAAGGCATTACACCTTTATATATAGCACTGGTAGGAATTTCTTTTGGTGCAACACCACGTAAATAAAATAAAGCAAAACCAAAAGGCGGAGTAAGGAAAGAGGTTTGTAAATTAATTGCAAACATGATTCCTAGCCAGACGGGATCGATACCCATGGTAAATAAAATGGGTGCGACGATGGGGACCATGACAAAAGTAATTTCGATAAAGTCTAAAATAAAACCTAATAAAAACATTACCAGCATAACGATGAACATGGCGCTGATAACCCCACCGGGTAAATCAGTTAAAATTTCACGTACAACATCATCTCCACCAAATCCCCTAAAAACCAGTGAAAATAAAGAAGCACCGATAAAAATTAAAAATACCATGCTGGTTATGCGTAAGGTATCACGCATAACGTGTTGTAAAACTTCCAGATTAAATTGACGCTGACTTATGGCAAGTAAAATTGCACCCATTGCACCAACTGAAGCAGCTTCTGTCGGAGTGGCCAGTCCACCCAAAATTGATCCTAAAACGGCAAGTATTAAAAATAATGGCGGGAATAAAACTTTGAGTACACGAATATAAAGCTCGCCTTTATTAATATTTCGTTCTTCTTCTGGAATGGCCGGCATTAAATTGGGCTTGAGATAAGCCATTACACCGAGATAAATAATATACAAAACAACAAGCAACAAACCCGGTATTAAAGCTCCGGCAAACAGATCGCCAACTGAAACGGTCTTTGGGGCGAAGATACCCATATCAAGTTGTGCTTGTTGGTAGGCAGAGGATAAGACATCCCCAAGTAAAATAAGAATAATAGATGGTGGAATAATTTGTCCAAGAGTACCTGAAGCACAAATAGCGCCAGTGGCAATAGCTGGATCATAACCACGTTTTAGCATGGTAGGTAATGATAGTAATCCCATTGTTACAACCGTTGCACCTACGATACCAGTACTTGCAGCGAGTAACATTCCTACCAGGATAACCGATATACCTAAACCACCCCGCATAGAACCAAATAAAAGCGCCATGGTGTCGAGTAATTTATCTGCGACTTTAGATTTTTCTAACATGACGCCCATAAAAATAAATAAGGGCACAGCAATCAATGTCATGTTGGTCATAATGCCGTAAAGCCGATTCGGCAATGCAGTTAAGAATGCAGTATCGAAGGTACCGGTAAGAATACCAATAAAAGAAAATAAAAGTGCGGTGCCACCTAAGGCGAAAGCAACGGGGTAACCTGTTAAAAGCACAAGGCAAACAGCGACAAATAAAAGCAAAGCCATAACTTCAGGCATCGCTAGGCTTCCTTACTGGATTTAATGAGTAAAAGGCTTTTTAAAGAAAGTGCTGTACCTTGTACCATTAATAAGATGGGCATAATTAATAATGCTGTTTTTAATATATAAACATAAGCCAGGCCACCGGCCTCACCAGATTCTTCAAATTGAGACCATGAAGTTAATACATAATCCCAGCTACTAAATAGTATGAATAAACATACTGGAAACAACAGTAATAAGGTGCCGATTAAATCTACCAGTGCTTTATTCTTTGGATTCATTTTGCGATAAAAAATGTCAACACGAACATGGCTATCATGTTTTAGGGTATAGGCGGCTCCGAGCATGAAGACAAAAGCGTGCATGTAAGAGATAGACTCTTGCATGGCGATTGATCCAATATCAAAAACATATCGTAGAACAACAACAATAAACGTTACTACGACAATAAATAGAGTGAGCCAGGCAAGATATCTTCCTGATAGCTCACTTGTTTGCTCAAGTTTATTAATAATGTTTTGCATATTGATTGCTCAAAAAATCATGAGTGGTTTTGCTTAAAGCAGTGTAGTTTGTACTTTAAACCATTAAAAATCAAACATTTAAGTAGTAACCGCAAAGGAGAGAAGGTTATATGATTTACTTGTGAGCGAATAATCATAGTAAGCGCTCATTAGGTATACGTGGATATTAATTGTTGGATTGGAGCTAAAATAGGATTATTGTAATAGATAAATATAAGCAGCTTTCCTGTATGAAGAACTCTATGTTGGTACATTCAAGTGCTCGGTAACAAACAAACTTTAACAAATGAATATTTTAATTTTTCAGCCTGGCTTATTCCAATTGGGTTAGCCATCCTGCTTATATTAAGCAGTTTTTCCAGTTTTATTTTGTTTCATACCTTAGCCGAATTATTTGCCATTATTATTGCAATATTAATGTGCGTTGTCGCATGGCAAATGTATCCTTTTACAAAAAATAATTTTTTAATATTTTTAGGGGCAGGTTATTTTTGGATAGCATGTTTAGATTTAATGCATGCCTTAAGTTATAAGGGCTTAGCGATAGTTCCTGACTCTACTGCAGATACACCAATACAAATCTGGATCATTGCACGATATTTTGAAGCATTACTTTTACTTAGTGCACCCTGGTTTTTAAGTCATAAGTTAAATCGAAAAAATATTTTTGTTTTATTTGGAATAGGTGCAGCGATTTTTTCCTACATAATAATTGATACAAACTTATTCCCTGTTGCATTTATTGAAGGCCAGGGATTAACAACCTTTAAGGTTGCCAGTGAATATATCATTATTTCAATTCTTATCGCGGCAATATTTTATTTAAAAAAACGGGAACAATTACTCGATAAAAATATTGTTAACGTTATGGTTGTTGCAATAGCCTTAACCATATTTGCAGAATTGGCCTTTACATTTTATGTTGATGTATATGGTTTATCAAATTTGGTCGGGCATATCTTTAAGTTGTTTTCATTTTGGCTGATTTTTATGGCAATGGTGAAAACAACATTAAAAGAACCCTTCCTTGTTATGTCAAGAGGAGCTTCAACCTATGACGTAATTCCTGATGCAACCATAGTGGTTGATGAAAATGGTGTTATACATCAGGCAAATAATGCAGCATGTCAAATTGCTAAACTAGATTGCGATAAGAATGAAATGGTTGGAAAAAGTAATCATGAATTATTTCATCCTGAAAATACTAAAATTGAGCATTGTCCGGTGTGCCAGGCGATTGTAAATAATGCTGAATTAAGAGGATTAGAGCTTCAGATTGATGGTGAGGGTCATTGGTTCGATTTCTCACTTTCACGTATTCAAGGTGCTTCTCATCTTAATGGAACAGTAGAAGTAATACGTGATATCACGCAACGAAAAATAGCAGAGGCTAAGGTTAAAGAACTGGATATATTAAAGAACTCTATTGTAGAAAATTTACCGAGTATGTTGTTTGTAAAGGATGCTACAGATCATCGTTATGTTGAATGGAATAAAGCTGCAGAAGAACTGACTGGGTTATTAAAGGAAGATGTGCTGGGTAAAGATGATTTTGATTTTTGGCCAAAAGAAGAAGCGCAGTTTTTTGTTGATAAAGATATAGAAGTAATTAAAAATAAAAAATTATTTGATATTCCTGAAGAACCTATTACAACAAAACATAAAGGTATCCGGACATTACATACCAGAAAAATTCCTATATATGATGAAAATGGCAAAGCAAAATATTTGTTAGGTATTTCGGAAGATATAACAGATAAATTAAAAACAGAAAATATGTTGCATCATTCACAAAAAATGGATGCGGTTGGACAAATGTCCGGTGGTATTGCACATGATTTTAATAATCAAATGGGCGTCATCCTGGGTTATGCAGATTTATTATCGGAGCAATCTTTTTCTGAAGCACAATTAAAATGGGTTGAAGCCGTGCGAGTGGCAGCACAGCGTTGCACCGATCTTACTCAACAGTTATTAATTTTTTCACGTAGTGGTGAAGCTGATAAAGAAATTGTCAGTGTGAATACAATACTTTCAGAAATGGAAGTGCTTATTCAACGCACAGTAACACCAGAAGTAAATGTTAAATATTTCATGAGTGAAGATATCTGGGAGATTGAAGTTAATCAGGGCGCATGCAAAGATGCCTTTTTAAATCTTATTTTAAATGCGCGTGATGCGATGCCTGATGGTGGTTCTTTAATAATTGAAACAACAAATATTACATTAAATGAAAGTGGTGCTGAAACATTTCCGAATATATCAGCGGGTGACTATGTTCAAATTATGATCAGTGATTCAGGAACAGGGATCAGTAAAGAAGTTTATGAGCATGTGTTTGAGCCTTTCTTTACAACCAAAGATGTTGGCAAAGGTACCGGGCTGGGCTTATCAATGGTTTATGGTTTTGTGCATCGCTATGGTGGTGATATTTTACTGGAAAGCGCGTCTGGAGAGGGAGCAACTTTCAGGATTTATTTGCCGCGCTCAATTGAGAAAAATTCAGGTTTAACGCCGACATCGCCAGGAAATAAAGTTTATCCAAAAGGCAGCGAAAGCATTCTTGTGGTTGATGATGAGGAAGCATTATTAACATTTGCAGAACAGATATTAAAAAGCTGGGGCTATGAAGTGTATTGTGCCAAAAATGCGACGGAGGCTACATCTATTTTAGAAAAGTACTCGATTGATTTGTTATTTACCGATGTTGTTATGCCTGGCAATGTAAATGGCTACGAGTTAGCAGAAAGTGTGATGCAAAAAAATCCAGATTTGAAAGTATTAATAACTTCAGGATATGCTGATAAACGTGGAAATAATGAAAAATATACAAAATATAAGTTTAACTTTATTCCTAAACCTTATGAAGCTGGGGATTTAGCGATGAAATTGCGTGAATTACTGGATTAATAGGTCGTAGTAGCGATGGTTTATACACAATATTCAGTAAACGTTGAGTTAATGGGGTTTATTTAGCTTTTATTTTGTTCCATGCTATAAATATAATATAACTTCTTGTTTTTATTAGCATTTATTTTCATTTTTTCAAGATGTAAATTATTTAAGATTTATCTAATTCTAGCAGAATAGTCTATTGAGACGGCTTATCCACCGAGTTATCCACAGCTTATTGAAGGGCTATATCGACAAGCTCCGGCTTTATGTGGTTTTGTAATATACGCTGGTACTCTTTTGGATTTTTAGAGTGAGTGAGATCACCATCCCGCCGAATCAATGAATCTTCCAGCCGTGATAACCAGAATCGCATCGCGGCCATTTTGAGCATTATTGGCCAGGCCTTTAATTCGGCATCGGTGAGTTGTCGTATAGATTGGTAACCTTGTAAGAATGCGCTTAGTAGCGTATTGATTAATTTACCTTCTTCATCGGTACACCAGGCATTTACAGTAATTGCAATGTCATATAAGTAGTTGTCATAACAAGCATCATAAAAATCAATAATTCCGCTTAAGTGATCATTCTCAAACAAGGCATTGTCTTTGAATAAATCAGCGTGGATGATTCCTTTGGGCAAATGGCTATCGTCGAATGAACGATAAACTTCTAGTTCACTCAACAATAAATGAGCATCATTATCAGAAAGTTTATTTAATATCTTTTTCGCTGTATTTTCACGCCAATCTTCCCCTCGTCTATTTCGTAAAGATTGAGCAGATATTGATAAGGGTGTGTTATGAAGTTTTGCAAGTTCAACAGCAATGGTTTTGCATTGTTTGATATTAACCGAACTTAAATTTTTTCCTTTAAGGCGAGAAACAAAGGTAAAGGGTTTATTTTTTATTGT
>JAUVGM010000071.1 GCA_030593785.1 Gammaproteobacteria bacterium
ACCCCACTTCTTGCAAGTAGCAAAGGCAAAAGTATAGTTCATGGGTCTATAAATTCACCCGCGGCTCTTAAGTATTTCGCCTTCCTACCGATAACTGAGAAATACACTGTTGTACAGTAAGTAGGAACACCCCCTTTTATCGGATACTTTGCTTATTACTTAAGCAAATTGCTAAAATAAAGCCCATAAAAAAAGAGCCAGCCTATTTAATAGGCTGGCTCTTTTTTTTATTTCTAATTCAAATAGCTTTATCTAAATTACAAACCGCAAGCCATATTACCTGGAACAGATTCTTTAATCTTTTTCGGTAATGCTAAATCAAGATTTGCCATGATTTCAACAAACTCACCTTCAGTTTTTCCATTACCTAAACGATTGTTAAACTGTTTTTCTTCTTTAACTGTTGAAGCAGTAAAACCATAGTAATCATGTCCAGGATAGATCGTTGTTTTTTCATCTAATGAAAATATTTTATCATTAATTGAATTGTAAAGTGTTACTGAACTGCCCGATTGAAAATCTGTACGACCACAATCACGAACTAATAATGCATCACCAGTGAACACGTAATCTTCAACTACAAAACTTAAATCTGCATTTGTATGGCCCGGTGTATGTAATGCTTTAATTTCAATAGCACCCAACTTCAAAACATCGTTATCTTTGAGTAACAGATCAGCACATTCTGCACCGCTGTTTTCATGTAAGACAACTTCAGCGGAGAATTCATCTCTTAATTTTCCAGAACTTGTAATGTGATCAGCGTGTACATGTGTTTCTAATACATACTTTAAGTTAAAGCCAAGCTGTTTAATTAAAAGAACATCACGTTCGAGTTGTTCTTTCACAGGATCAATAATTGCAGCTTCAGAAGTTGCTTCATCAGCGATTAAATAAGTGTATGTACTTGTTTCACGATCAAATAATTGTCTTACAAACATGTGTCTCTCCTAACTAAATATATTTAAAAATAATTCGATGGTATTAATTTATTAACAAGAAAGGTACTTGTTAACTGAACCTAAGTTATGCACTGCGTCAAAACCAAGCTGGCTTAAAACGCCTTTTGCTTGCTCACTACGCATACCACTTGCGCAATAAACGATAACGGGTTTGCTTTTATCTAAGTGTTGCTCTGCACCATGAATAGATTGAAGAGGAACATTCAATGAACCAGGTATTGAACCCATTCCGAACTCAGCTGGTGAACGTACATCAACAAGTTGTGCTCCATTTGCAACCATTTCACGTGCTTCAGGACACTCAATAAAACTCATACTCATTCCAAACATTTTTAACTCCATCTTGAGTGTATATGCACACTTTAATTTAAAAAAAGGGTCAGCTGTTTTAAAGCAGCTCAACCATCTATATTTACTCTTGTTTCAATTTAGTACATAAATTGAGTAACAAATTACGTTCATCATCACTCAATTTACTTAATATCTTTTGCTGCACTGCATGTTTAACCGGGAGTACCCGTTCTATCAGCGCTTTACCTTCTTCAGCGAGAATAAAAGATTTCTCTTTTCCCGTTGTTAGTGGGTCTTCACTAATCCAGCCATTTTTTTCCATTACTTGTAGCTTACGGCTCATAACACTACGTTCTGATTCCATTTCATCTGCTATCTGGCGAATGGTAATCGGTCCTTTGCGCGAAATAAGACCAACAACTGGCATTTGTGTCGCGCGTATACCCAAGTCACGATAAGCATCATCATATGTTTTTAATACATAATGACTAGCGCGTAAGATTTGCATATTAATGCAGCTTGGTGCTTCGCCTTCTATCTTTGTATTCATATGTGACCTCGACTGTGTATATGCACGGAATTATACGTGCATATACACGGCTGTCAAACATTCATATGAAACATATCTAATTAAATTCGAAAATAGATGTAAATCAATAAGTTATAGAGAGAAGTATGTATAAAGAAGCGCGTCATTCCCGCGTACCTTTCACCCTGCGGGTACAAGAGCGGGAATCCAGTAGTTTAAAACAATATAGATGGCCCAGGCCAGCCTCTCGACTGTTCCAGTCTCACCTTCTTCCGGCTCGCGCTTTGCGCGGCCGGAATGACGACTTTTGAGACTAAATACTAGAAAGACTGAGGCAAGTAGTGGTCTATCAGCAAGAGGGCGAAAAGCAGCATCAAATAGAGGATAGAGTAGGCAAATGTTTTAATGGGAATCGTGTCATCTTTGCCAGATTGCATTTTAATAGCGTAGTAGAGGAAGATGGCATCCAGAATAATCACACCGCCCAGGTAAACAACACCACTCATGCGTGTCGCAAACGGTAGCAGGGTGACAGCAATCATTATAATAGTATAAAGAAGAACCTGAAGACGGGTGAACTCAACACCATGCGTTACCGGCAACATAGGTACATCAACCTTGGCGTATTCTTCACGACGGTGAATTGCCAGTGCCCAAAAATGAGGTGGCGTCCAGGTGAAAATAATCAGAAATAAAAGCAGACTATTTGGATCAATTGATCCAGTAACGGCTACCCAACCTAAAACAGGGGGAGCTGCGCCTGCTGCCCCGCCAATAACAATATTTTGTGGCGTAGCATGCTTTAAATACATGGTGTAAATCACGGCATAGCCGATCAATGAAAGCAAAGTTAGCCATGCAGTTAATGGATTAACTAAAAAAGTAAGAATGATCATCGCGATCGTTCCAAGCACAACAGCAAAAAAAAGTGCCTGCGAGTTTGTTACATTACCTGTTGGTAACGGACGACCTTTAGTGCGACGCATTTCTTTATCGATCTTCTGATCAACCACCTGGTTAATCGCAGCAGCAGACGCAGCAGCCAGGCCAATGCCAATAGTGCCAAAAACAAGGGGTTGCCATGGCACCATGCCGGGTGTCGAAAGGAACATTCCGATTACAGCCGTAAAAACAAGCATCATAACAACACGAGGTTTACATAATTCGTAGAAACTATTACATGTCGTTAAAAAACCGACTCTTGGATTTTCGTTACTGGCTGTATTTTCCATTCTATATATACTTCTTAATTTTTAAGAATACTGTGTTGGCTTCTGACTAAATAATTTAAAGTAACCATTGTAAGAATCAACAATGCACCACCACCATTGTGCGCTACCGCAACTAATAAAGGCAAAGATAGTAACACGTTTGAAACACCTAAAATAAACTGTAATGTCACTACAGCTAACAGGGCTACTCCTGCATTTTTAAGAGGGCTATAGGCTGGTGTTAATAATAGCTTGAAGCCTAACCAAAGAACAAATAATGCAGTAATTACAGCACCAATTCGATGCGTTGTATGAATGGCAATACGGGCTTCATTGCTTAAAATTCCATATTCAAAATTTTGTTCTGTACCATGCCAAAGTGTAAATCCTTCTGAAAAATTCATTGCCGGTAAATACTCACCACCGATGCAAGTTGGAAATTCGACACAATGCAATGCAGCATAATTTGAGCTAGTCCACCCACCAAGCATTACTTGTAGTACAACAATAACTAAACCTATTAAGGCTGGTGTTTTTAATTTCTCTAAGTAAACACTATCAACATGTCCAAACGTAAATAATTTACCTGAACGTAATGTCAGCCACCATAAAATTGATAAGGTCGCCATACCGCCCATTAAGTGTGACATAACAATCGCAGGATTTAATTTAATGGTAACGGTCCACATGCCCAGCATGCCCTGAAAAACAACCAAGGCCATAAGAAACAGCGGAAGTTTAAACGCATGATTTTCTTCGTTGCGTTTTTTAATTGCGATAATGCCAATAGCAAATATTAATAATCCTAATGTGCTGGCAAAGTAACGATGTATCATTTCTTTCCATGCTTTAGCTGCTTCTACTGGTCGATCCGGATATGCCTGGTTCGCAGCAGCAACATCATCAACATTTTTTGGAACACCAACATGCCCATAACAACCTGGCCAATCCGGGCAACCCAAGCCTGCATCCGCCAAACGTGTATAGGCCCCAAGTAAAATAACTACATAAGCTAAACAGGTTGCCGCAAATGCCATTTTAAAAAATAGTGATTTATTCATAATGATGTTCCTAAACGGGCATTTTCTAATGAAGCCTTATCCAATTCGTGAAACTTTTAATAATAAGGTCATATCTTTAATCAAACCTGTTGCATCAAATCCTTTTTCATACGACATCATTAGATTGCCAAAGGGGTCGACCAAATATAAACGGTTGGCAGATTTTGCTGCATCTTTATTATCAAGTTCAAATTGCTTTAACACTAAATTAATTTCTTTGCCCTTGCCAGACACCACTTCCAGACCAGGATGATCTTTTAGTACTTTTAATAATGAAGCCTTGGCTTTACCAGTTGTTGAGATGTATAAACGTTTGATACGTAAATGTTCACCTCGTTGTGCTAACCGACTTTGTCGCATTTTATATAAAACTTCAGCACAGGTTTTATCACAACTTGCATCACCAATATAAATCATGACCCATGTTTTATTCATATCAGAAAAATTAAAATCCTTTCCTGATGCTAATTGCAAAGGTACATCTATTAATGGCCTTGCAGGAGAAACTAAATCGCCATGGTTTTTAGTTTTAGTCGGGCCACCTTCAGGCACCAGGTTATACATGATGATCGCAATAATAATGGGGGCGACAAAAAAGCCCATTAATAATAATAACTGCTGACGACCTTTGCCTTTTTTATTCTCCATCTTCTAACTCACTTTTACTTTCTTTTAAATTAACAACGATATAAATAATAACCAGAGCTAATGCCAGGGTGAACCATTGCACTGCATAGCTGGTACTCTTTTCTGGCTGCATGACAACGGGTTTCCAGTTACGCACATAACCACTCTGTTCCTTTTCATCCAGTAAAAAAATGTAAGGTAATAATTTCAAACCGGATTTACTTTCAATATCATTAAAACTGATCCATTGCATTAAGGCAGGCCAACCTTGATTGCTTTGAAACTGATCGCCAACCATAAATGGCTTTTTGCCTGATACTTTTATTTTTCCTGACAGTTTTAAAAATTGTGATGTTGTTTCTATTTGAGGCAGACTTGAGCGGTCAATAACCATTGGCACCCAGCCTCGGTTAACTAAAATACTGTATTCACTATTCTTTAATTTGAAAGGTGTCATGACATACACCCCCGTTTTACCCTGGTGAACTTTGTTATCTATAAAGATCTGCTTATCTAAAACATAATGGCCATCAATTTTTGCTAAACGATAATTCAGATTTTTATCCTTAGCGATAAAGTCTTTTATATATAGAGGTCCTGATTCATTTTGTTTTTTAAAAAGCTCAATGAGATCTCTTTTTTCTTCCGCACGATCGAGCTGCCAAAAACCTAATTTAATTAAAATTGGTAAAATCAACAAAGTGGCCAATGTTGGAACCAGACCGGGTTTAAATATTTTATTTCCTATTTGCATTTCAATTATTTTCGCAACGAATTTGTTATACTTACGCAAATTATCAGGGGTAAATGACCATGTTTAAAATTATTATTGTTTCTATTCTTTTATTTATTGTTTTTAGCTTGGGTGTTGCCTTGTTTGCTTTTGTCAAAAAAGATCCTGATTCTGACAGAATGCTTAAAGCCTTAACTTTCCGCATTGCACTTTCTATTGGCCTTCTCGTCATTATGATGGTTGGTGCTCAATTTGGTCTTATTTCACCACACGGGGCCTGATTAAGCTATTTGAAATTTTTTATAGAAGCCATTACATAATTCATATTTTCTTGTCATTCCCGCGTACTGTTAGTCAGAATGATGTGTGTGTATTTTTTCTAAATTAAATATTTTATACATAAAAAAGGCGCTGTTATTACAGCGCCATTTTTACATCAGCGATACAATTAGAGCCAGTAAACCACTACAAATAAGCCTAACCATACTACGTCAACAAAATGCCAGTACCAGGCTGCAGCTTCAAATGCGAAGTGATGCTTCTCAGTAAAATGACCTTTAATTGAACGAATTAACATAACCGTTAACATGATGGCACCGATCGTCACATGTAAACCATGGAAGCCCGTTAACATGAAGAAAGTTGAACCATAAGTACCTGAAGATAACTTCAGATTCAAATGTGTATACGCTTCAATGTATTCTTCTGCTTGCATGAATACAAATAAGAAACCTAAAGCAACAGTTAAAGCTAAACCAATAATCAATTGTTTACGATTATCTTTCTTTAAACCCCAATGTGCCCACGTTACTGTCAGGCCTGAAGTTAAAAGAATTAACGTGTTATAGAAAGGAACACCCCAGGCACCGATAGTACCTGTAGGCGTATCATATCCTTCACCAGGGACGCTTAACATTGGCCATTCAAAGGTAAAGTCTGGCCATAATAAGCTAGCCGTCATGGCGTTATTACCTGCACCATCTAACCAGGGTCCAGCTAAGACACGTGCATAAAATAAAGCACCGAAGAATGCTGCGAAGAACATTACTTCAGAAAAGATAAACCACATCATGCCCATACGGAAAGATGTATCTACTTGTGCGTTGTATTTACCGGCTTCACTTTCATCGACAACCTGACCAAACCAGCCAAATAACATATAGGCCATGACTGCAAAACCAGCATACATAATAGCTAAGCTACCTAGTGGGCCAGTTGGACCATCTGGGCCACTGGTTAATGCATATGCAAAACCACCCGTTGTTAAAAATAAGCCAATTGAGCCAACTATGGGCCACTTGCTTGGCTCAGGAAGATAATAACTGCCTGCTACGTCTGACATGTTTTCCCCTCTTTATCCAGAAACCTGAAAAATCATTAAAATTTCAACAGACTTTATAAATCTGTCATCGTGTTTTTTCTTATTAATCTATTTACTGGCTAACTTTCTATTAGTATTAAAAAAAGTATAACCCAGCGAAATTGTCTTCACTTTTTTAGGTAAGTTTGGATCCACATAAAAACGTAGTGGCATATCCCGCGCTTCACCCGGTTCAAATGTTTGCTGTGAAAAACAAAAACATTCCATTTTTGAAAAGTATTTAGCAGCATAACCCGGTGTAACACTGGGTATTGCTTGCGCAACTACTTTTTTATTCATTAAATTTTTGGCATAAAACATTACTTCGTAAACTTTACCGGGATGTACATCTATCGTGTTTTGTTTGGCACGAAATTCCCAATTCAGCTTTTGATTTAATGTTGTCAAAAACTCTATTCTTATAGTGCGTGATGTATCAATACGTTTTTCAACGTTAACGATATACTCAGCCCGCTCTACTTTTTCTAATTCAATAAAGCGGCCATTTAAACCAAACACATCACATATCGCAGCATATAAAGGAGGAAGAACAAAAAAACCGAAACTAAACATAAAAACAACAATCAACAAGATCTTTCTTGTTGTTCGTGCATTTGCTTGTTTCTGGCTAACTTGCATTACTCTCCATTAACCCATTACATGTGCTGAATAAAAACAAATGCGTAGACACTAATTGCGGCGATAACTAATAGTATTATTGTTAAAGCCTTTTTATTATTTTTATCCACGTCTTTTCTCTATTCATTTAAATCTATAACTTAAATTAACTGCTTACTCAGTATTTGAGTAAGCAGTAATCTGTTCTTACTTTACTTCTGGCGGTGTAGCAAATGTATGGTATGGCGCTGGTGAAGGAATAGTCCATTCCAGACCTTCAGCACTTTCCCAAACTTGATCCGTTGCCTTTTCGCCACCTTTGATTGTCTTAATAACAATAACTAAGAACAATATTTGCGAAAGACCGAATGCAAAACCACCGATTGAAGACCAGAAGTTCCAGTCAGCAAACTGAACTGCGTAATCAGGAATACGGCGAGGCATACCTGCGAGTCCAATAAAGTGTTGCGGGAAGAACAATACATTTACTGAGATTAAAGATGCCCAGAAATGAATTTTACTTAGTAGTGGTGGATACATGTTGCCTGTCCACTTAGGTACCCAGTAATAGAATGCTGCAATAATTGCGAACAATGAACCGGTTACCAATACATAATGGAAATGCGCTACTACGAAATAAGTATCATGGTATTGGAAATCAACTGGCGTTAAGCCAAGCATCAGACCAGTGAAACCACCAATGGTGAACATGAATACAAATGCGATTGCCCATAACATTGGAATTTCAAATGTCATTGAGCCTTTCCACATAGTTGCTGTCCAGTTAAAGACTTTAACCGCTGTTGGCACCGCAATCATTACCGTCGCATACATAAAGTACAACTCACCAGCTACCGGCATACCAACAGTAAACATGTGATGTGCCCATACGATGAAAGATAAGAATGCGATGGCTGCAGTTGCATATACCATTGAGGCATAACCAAAGAGTTTCTTACGTGCAAACGTTGGAATGATCATTGAGACCACACCGAATGCTGGCAAGATCATGATATACACTTCAGGATGACCAAAGAACCAGAATACATGCTGGAACATAACCGGATCACCACCACCAGCAGCATCAAAGAACGATGTACCGAAGTATTTATCCGTCAACATCATCGTTACTACGCCAGCCAATACAGGCATAACCGCAATAAGTAAGAATGCTGTGATTAACCATGTCCAGACAAACATTGGCATCTTCATTAACGTCATGCCAGGAGCACGCATATTAAGAATCGTTGCAATGATATTGATAGAACCCATGATGGATGAGAAACCTAACAGATGCACAGCAAAGACGAAGAACGCCAATTTACCGTATTGACCTGAGAGTGGCTCATAGAAAGTCCAACCAAAGGCTGGGCCCTGACCTGCCATGAAATCTCCACCCATGAACATTGGTGCCACCAAAAGA
>JAUVGM010000193.1 GCA_030593785.1 Gammaproteobacteria bacterium
TGGATCACTGCGATCTTGCCAGATTTCTGAGAACTTACGATCCTTAACGTTACCTAAATTGTGATCCCACCAAAAAGTATCTGGATGTACATTACCCAGGTTATCAATATTAGAAATATTAACGCCCGATGAGTTACCACCCCACTGCGCGAGTTTTGCACGCATATGTTGCAGTTTTTCAGGAAAGTGTTTTTCGATCCAATATAATAAATAAACCCCGTCTGCATCATTATTGCCGGTAACAAACTCACGTTCACGACCTTCTTCTACATGTTTCCAACACGTATCAAATAATAAATCCATGGCATCACGGGTCAACTGATGAACCACATCGTCTTTACGATTTTTATTGCCACGGCCTGCATAATTTAAATGAGAAAGGTAAAATTTATCAATATTTTCCTGTTCCATAATATCGAGCAACGCAGGTAATTCGCTCGCATTATCCATCGTCAGAGTAAAACGCATACCGACTTTAATACCTGCTTCTCGACATAAACGAATACCTTTCATCGATTCATCATACGCTCCAATCTTGCGACGAAATTTATCATGCGTTTCACGTATACCGTCAATACTTATGCCAACATAGTCATAACCAATGGCGGTAATATCATCTATATTTGATTCATCGATCATGGTGCCATTAGTTGAAAGCCCAACATAAAAGCCCATATCTTTTGCCCGCTTCGATATTTCAAAAATATCTGGACGCATTAAAGGTTCACCACCGGATAAAATCAGCACTGGCACATGAAATGCTTTTAGATCATCCATCACCTTAAAGACTTCTTCAGTACTTAATTCTCCTGGGAAATCTTTATCGGCTGAAATAGAATAACAATGTTTACAGGTTAAATTACAACGACGGATCAAGTTCCAAATAACAACTGGACCTGGTGGATTACGCTTCTCACCCATTGCAGTAGGTGATTTCAATTCACGCATATATTGGCTAATACGAAACATTTTTTATCCTCACCCTACTGTTTTAGTTTTTACTGTTTATTTCCCAAGCTTGTCATACAAGCCGGTTACTTCATTCATGCTAACAAGTATTTTTTCACTCGAAATAGCAATCAGCAGAGGAATAAAACGCCCTTTTTTTAAACGAAAGCTACGTTCAAAAATACTCCACTGAGTTTTTGTTTCCTCTAATACTTCATTGATTTTTTTTGTATTCATCTTCGAAGATGACAATTTATTTAATGCCGTAGAAAACTCATTCCCGGAATTTTGCATTAATTTAAATGATTTATCTGCATTCACACCCCATGCAGTGAGCATGTAATATTTTGCGATACGTTGCGACAGCATCCTTTGTCGTCCGGAAGTATTAACAATTTTTGCCAATTTAGAACCAGAGCTTTTTTGTAGTATTAATACGACTTGATGTGTAGCTTTAAGTAAATTGTTATCTTTAGCAACTAACTTCTTAACACCCTCTTTTGAAACTTTACCAAGTGCAATATTTCTAAATGGCGTCCAAAGTGCTTCAACCTTAGCAAGACTTTTTTTAGTGTTTTTATTTTTACTAAAGCGTTTAAGTTCGGAGAGTTGTTTTTCGAATAATTCTACGGATAATAATAATTGTTCATTGGCCTCATCAATTTGTACACCCAGCCCAACCATACTATAAGCTTTAACGATTCTCTGGCTCAACATACGTTGGCGACCTGCTTTATTAATGGCAGATGCGTATGTGTTTATGACTTCAGCTTGAACCTCAGTAAAAACTAAAGGTAGCGATACCAATAACACAACAAACCAAATTCTGATATCAAATTTGTGGAACCTGTTAGAACGCATTAATTTCTCCTAAATTACTATTGTCACAGGTTAAATCGTAAACCCGTTTTCTTTAAAATTTTTGTGCTGAATAAAATATCATGGCCCCTGTCATTTTCACCAAGTAACTCACCAATGGTTGCCATTAATTTTCTCGCCTCATCATGATCATGCGCATGCACCATGGCAAATAAATTATAAGGCCACTCTGGTAAGAACCGTGGTCGATGATAACAATGGCTGACAAAATCAAGCTCACCCACTTTCTTACCCAATTCACTAATGCGTTCATCAGGCACATCCCATACTGTCATACCATTGGCCTTATAACCTAAAGCATAATGATTGGGCACTGCGGCAATACGTCGAATGATTCCATTTTCTTTCATGGCTTTCATTCGGGAAATTACGTCACTTGAATTAATACCCAGGCGTTGTGCAATATTTTCATAGGGCCGAGAAACAAGTGGTAAACCGGATTGAGTTAAATCAATAATTTTTCGATCAACATCATCGAGTAAAGCAACCTGCTCCATTTCAACTTGTTCCTGCTGTACTAATGCATCTTTCATAATTTGAAATATTTAAACCGGTAACCGCAAGCCAATATAGTATTCCTCAAGCTTAGGCATATTGAAAACTTTCATTCCGATCTTTTTCTCGATATCACTATTCACTTCAGCAATTTTCTCTGGTGAATCGGTAGCCAATACGTACCACATATTATAATCATGATCGCGCTTATAATTATGAGCCACTTCCGGGTAACTGTTTACAATTTCAGTCACCTTATCAAAATCATCTTCAGGAACGCGAACAGCAACCAGACTAAATGCTCCACCTAACTTTTGCGCATCATACATTGGTCCGAACCGGGATAAGGTGTTTTCATCAAGTAGATTGGAGAGGCGTTCTAATAACTCTCGTTCCTCAATGCCAAGTTGCCTGGCAACTTCTAAATAAGGTTCTTCAGATAAAGGAAAGCCCGCCTGTAAAAGGTTAATGATTTTTCGATCTAAAACATCCACAAATCACCTTCCATTTAATAGTCTTAACGATAAATCGCACCACGTTGTTTAAAACGACGGGTGCTGAATAATACTTTATGTCCGATTTCATCAAGATGACAGCGTTCAGCTAACAGTTGTATGTTTGCTAATACATCATCCCGATCCTTACCATGAATCATGGTAAATAAATTATATGGCCAGTCAGGTAGTCTGCGTGGACGACGATAACATAGGGTGACAAAATCAAATTGTCCCATACATAAACCCAGCTCACTTACCGTTTCGTCAGGGATATCCCATACTGTCATGGCGTTAGCACGGTATCCCAATTCATGATGACGCACAACAACACCAAAACGTTTAATAACTTTAGTTTCGTTTAAATTTTTTATACGTTGAATAACTTCTTTCTCATCAAGATTCAGTTGCTTTGCTAAATCTGCATACGGTGTTGGAGTAAGAGGTAATCCTGTTTGTATCAACGTGATCAATGCCTGATCCTGTTCATCAAGCACCGCTTGTTTTGGTAACGATGGAAGACGGTATTTCACTTTCATATCCATAGTTAATTCCTTGCCTCAAGTTTATGTTCGAGAACAGGATCAAAATCGAGATCAAAACCCAAATCAATGTGAAAATCTTCAAGCATAGGCAAATACATAACTGAATGGCCACTTCGATATTCTATGTCATCAAGAACAGAATTTAACGTATGTTCATCACTTGCGGTTAAAACAAACCATAAATTGTAGTGGTGTTCACGTTGGTAGTTATGATTCACTTCACTGTATTCATTGACCATCGCGGCAACCGTTTCTAATTCATTCTCTGGTATCGCCATTGCAGCCAAGGTACTGGCACCAATGCTATTCGCTCTGAATACTGCTCCTACACGGCTAACATAGCCATCATTCTGAAGTTGCTTCAATGTTTCAATAACAACTTCTTCACTACTACCGATTTCATCAGCAATTTTTTTAAAAGGTCTTGAAACCAGAGGAAAGCCATGTTGAAAATCATTTAACAAATGTTTCTCAATACTATTTAATTGCTGCTTATTTAATTTGTTATCAGTATTTAAATTCATAAACAATTCCTACTGAGTTATAAGCCAATACGATGTGCGCGGCTGGTAAAGAAAATACCACTTGGTTTTTCCATTGGTAAACTCGTTAATGCCTTGAAACTATCTGTATCATAAACAGTTACTTTTCCTGCATCTCGAGCAGAGATCCAGACATGTTCACCTCGCGGGGTAAACTCCATATGTAAAACTGCTTTACCCGGTTTTAATGTTTTTACAATTTTTAAACTCTCAGTATCAATGACCTGCACGGTGTCATTTTTTGGATAAGCATAATTTACCCACACTTGTCTTCCATCCGGGCGAGCCATAACAAACACGGGCTGTCCATGCACCGAAATCGTTTTAATCTTTTTCCAGTTGCGACGATTAACAACTAAAACCTGATCACGTCCTACTGATGGCAAGAAAACATAATCATCCGTCATTGCCCAGCCTTCTAGATGCGGCATTTTATAAACCGGCATTTTTTTTGTACCCCGGCCATAATTATTCAGGATACGTTTAACACCTTTTTCCGGGTGCCATAAGTCCAGCAAGGCAAGGCCATCTTCGCCAAATAATCCTGCAATATAATAACGTCCATCCGGTGTAATCAAACCATCATAGGGTTGCCGGCCTATGTTTTTGAAGCGAGTAATCTTTGCTTTTCCTGTGCTGAAGTCTGCTATCCAGATTTCACCCGCATCATAAAGCGAAAATACAAAACGTTGTCCCGGTGCATCAACCAGCCCAACTACTTTTGACTGCTGATTATCTTTACCATAAGTCGCAGGAATATTTTCAACTAGCTCAAGCGTAGTCGCATTAAAAACTTTTACTCCACCGGGTGTGTAATTTGAAACGGCAACCAGTTTTCCATCTTGTGAGATTGCGCCACCGATACTGTTTCCCGCCTGGATAATACGCTTAGTTATTTCACCTTTAAGAATATCAACCTTGGTCAATCCTCCATCTCGACCAAACACATAGGCAAATCGCGCATCACGTGAGTAGACAATTGAGGCATGGGATAAGTCACCCAGTCCATTAACTTGTTTTAATGCTACCCGTTGTGTTGAATCAATTATCGTTACACTTCCGGTGGCACGTTCAATTACCACACCTAAATCACCAGTACCCCGTAAAGTATTGCAAGCACTTAATGGTAACGTTGCAACCATGAATAAAAACAATATTTTAAACTTATTCATGCTTTGTGCCTTTGTATAAAGTATTAACCATCCAGTTAATTTCCTGCTTTGTTAATATTTTATTCCATGGCGGCATTGGTGTTCCTGGTCGACCATATGCGATCGTTGTTTCAATCAATTCACGAGGCTTATTCTTCAGTACTTCAGGTGTTAATGCCGGGCCAAGCCCA
>JAUVGM010000155.1 GCA_030593785.1 Gammaproteobacteria bacterium
GCGTGTATTAATGGTGCAGGGACACAATTCTATTTTATTCCAGTAAGAGATTCAGGACGGTATCAAGACAGGCCAGGTGTTTATACTTCTCCTCCACCTATACAACGCAATCGTCTTCCCGTAACACCACAAACAAATGATCGCTTTGATGTGTTATCAACGAATATTGCGAATCCACTTGATGCTGCCGTTGGTGACAGAATAGCTGTCTATAACATCAATAATATCGATATTTATAACCCGGGGAATAATATCCGTCATCCAATTAGCGCTATAGTCCCACTTGATATAGATGGTGATGCCAACCCCGATACAGTTCAAATACAATTTGCTGCCAATGAAACCTTTGCTAACCATTCACCTAGTCGACGCTTTCATATCATCGATAATACACAACAGGTCACTTTATTCTCATTAGTCGGCAACCAGCTATTTCGTGATACAACAACGCTTAACACACCCAATGCTGCAGTAACGCCACGATTACTCATGCAAAATGTCCAAGCCTGTACATTTACCTTTACACCTGGAACTCAACAGCGAGCGGGCTTATTGCGAATTAATATCACCGTTGCAGAACAGGGTGAAACTATACAGGTTATACATGATGCGCATGTCTACAACACACCTTAATTTTAGAAAACAAACAGGCGTATCCATCGTTACGGCTATATTTCTAGTCGTTATTCTTGCTTTAATGGGTACCGGGATGGTGAGTCTTTTATCCACAAGCCAGCAATCAATTAGCCAGGAAATCACCTCTGCTAAAGCTTATATGGCGGGGCGCTCCTGTTTACAATGGGGCATGTATCAAGCTATTTTCGATGCTGATCCATGGGCTAATGATCCTTATGTTCTCAATTTCAATAATGCGGGACTAATAAATACAAGATGTATTAATACCAGATTTGAAGTTGTAACGAATGATGGTTTGAGATTTTTTAACATCACTACAACAGCAAACTATGGTGCTTCCGCAGATCCAGAATTTAGCCAGCGCACAATGCGCCTGCAATTTCAAAACTAATTATTTCGGAATATCTATAATTTATGCTTACAATTTTAAAGCAACCAAAAACAAGCCTGTTATTTTCTGCATTTTTTATAATTAGTTTAACTTCCGCATTATTTTATACTGGCAATAATACCTGGTTATTTACAACAAGTTATCTTATGGTTGTATTAAGTCTTGCCATCGCATTAAAGCAACGGTTTTATAAGCCCATCAATATTTCAATAAATGGAATATTTATTTCTGCTATCTTATTACTAATATGGTTTGCGATATCAATATTCCCCAGTCAAATTAAATACCTGAGCTTATATAACTTTTTCTGGGTCGGTAGTTTAATAATTATCTTTTTAATTTTTACTTTTCATGACGATAAAGATCAAACCTGGAACAATATCTGGCCGGGTATTTTATTACTCGTTATGGTTTGGGCTGGTTATGGTTTAGTTCAATACTATTATTTACATGTCCCAACAAATGCTACTTTCCTCAACAGGAATTCTCTTGCCGCCTTAATAAATCTTGCTTTACTACCTGCATCCGGATATTTTTTACTAAATGAGAAAGATCGTCCATGGAAAAAACTTAATAATAAAGTTTTAGCAAGTATCCTCATCATTCTGTTTCTTAGCATTTTTATTATAACCAGTCGTGGAGCCTCTTTAAGTTTAGCTTTAGGCTTCATAATTCTATTAATGCTATTAAGAAAATATATCGATAAATCTAAATTAAATTCTTTTTTCGTTATAATATTTATAGCATTTCTACTCGCAACACTTTCTCAATATTTTATTCCAAGCTCACCGCAGGGTTTTGCTGAACGAATGGTGTCATTAAAAGATGCTTCTGAGGCAGGCAATCCACGGTTTATTATATGGAAGAGCCTAATTCCTTTATTTGAAGAAATGCCCTGGTATGGGTTCGGGCTTGGTAGCTTATGGGTTTTCTGGCCGCCTCACCGTCCTTTTACAGATAATAGCGCAGGCTATTTTGCACATAACGACTACATGCAAATTACTCTTGAAGCAGGATACCCTGGCATCCTTCTTCTCGTAGTATTGTTTATATTTATTCTTTTTTATTTCATTCGTACTTTAAAAAATAATAACAATACACTTTCGCTAATCCACCGCGTAGAACTGGTTAGTATATTCTCTGCGCTAGTGACTTTTTCTGCCCATAGTTTTTTCACTTATAACTTTTATATTCTGCCATTACTTCTTATTGCTGGAAGCTATCTCGGCCGCTTCAATCAACTTGTTAATATTAACAGCAAATCTATCCGAACTATCCCAGCATTTAAGGTTTACTTTAAACCAATCATGTTTGTCATTAGCATGGCCGGGCTAATTTTTATTTTATGCAGCTATTTTATATCGGTCTCACTTTCTAGTTACTACAACATTCAAGCTAAAGAGTTAATGTTACAAAAAAAATATCAAGCCTCTAATGCTTATTTCTTAAAAGCACAAACACTTGCGCCCTTGATGGATAATCCATTTTTTAGTCATGCCGACTTATTACGGCGAGGTGCGAATAAATTGCTCGGTGTTAATAAAAATAGACAGGCTAATTCCTTATTAAAACTTGCACATAAAAATCTTGATAAGGCGGAAAAACTCAACCCCTTACGCCCACAAACTCATCATATTCGCGGCCTGATTTATGAAAAGAAACAGCCTGAAAAAGCTAAAATTGAATTTAAACAAGCATTAAAACTCGACCCGCGCTTTTTATTTTCACGAATTCGTTTAGCAAGACTGCTTCACAAAGAAAATCAATTAAAAGCTGCCATGGAAGTACTCTATGAAGGTGTGAACTATAATTACCATGTAAATAAGGTAATGCTTGAATATATGCAGTTTTTTGCCAAATTATCGAGAGAAGCAGGAGTAGAAAGCTTTGCTTTGCATTTAGAGGCCAATATAAAGAAATATATTAGTGAAAACCGACAAAAATAATCAAATTTACGCTTATTTTGCCGATAAAATACTAATAACCTTATTATTACAGGACTCTTTCTTGAGCATTTCAAGCAATTAACTATTTGTCTTTCAATACGTTTAATAAAATTTACGAATGATCTTTATATGAAAAAAACATGTTTTCAATTTAATATCCCACATCGCTTTAGCGCTGTTCTTTGCTATCTTGTTTTTTTATTTTTTGCCTTCCCCGCTGTTGCTGATACTGTTCGAGATGAATTTTCAATAATAAGTTATACAAATAATGATGGCACAGCTAATTGGACAACGGACTGGTTAGAAATCACAGAAGCGGATGGTGCAAGTGCCGGAGACATTCAGATAATCAATGATCAGGGTTCTAATCGATTACGCATTAGCGGTAGCAACAAAGGTGTGCAACGCGAAGTAAATCTAAGTGGTGCTACAGTCGCTACTCTTACATTTGATTATCGCAGCGAAAGTTTGGATAATGGTAATGAATACGTCAACCTTGAAATCTCTTCCGATGGGGGTGCCACATGGATCGAACTTGTTCAGTATAAAGGTCCTCAAGATGATGCTTCCTATCAATCTCAATCACCCAGTTATGACATTACTTCATATATTTCAGCCAACACTCGTATTCGATTAATCGGATCGGCAAACCTCGATTCTGCGGATGCTGTTTATTTTGATAATATCGAGATTAATTATACTTCTCCTTTTCTAACTCACTTTACTATTAGCCACGATGGTATTGGTGACAATTGCCTACCTGAACAAATTACTATAACCAAACACACCGCTGCTCATACTATTGATGCATATACCGGTACAATATCGATTAGCACCTCAACGGGTAACGGTAACTGGACAAAAACAACAACTGCTGCAGATGCTGAAGGTACTCTTAGTGCAGGTGCAATAGACTCTGGTATTGCAACATATACATTTGTCGCAGCCGATAATGGGTCTATCACGCTTAATCTCGCAAATACAAATGTAGAAACACTCAATATCAATATCACCGATGGTACAGACACAGAATATTCAACAGAAGATCCTGATCTTAACTTCTCAAATTTAAGTACAGTAACTTATCGTGATGAATTTTTAACGCCAAGTTATGCAAATAATAATGGCTCTGCGCTTTGGGCTTCAGACTGGTTAGAAATTGTTGAAGCAGATGGTGCGGGTACTGGTGACATCCAGATCAGCAGTGGTCAACTACAAATTAGCGGAAGTAGCAAAGGAGTACAACGTGCGGTTGATCTCACCGGAGCAACTGCTGCAACACTCACACTGGATCACCGCCGAGTAAGTCTGGAGGGCGGTGAATATGTCAATCTTGAAATCTCTTCTGATGGAGGTGCAAGCTGGATTGAACTTGATCGTTTTAAAGGCCCACAAAATGATCTCACCAACCAATCAACCAGTTATAACATTACTCCATATATTTCCGCTACCACTCGCATTCGATTACTCGGATCAGCAAGCCTCGATAGTACTACGGATATCGTTTATTTTGACAACATTGAAATAGCGAGTTCTTTTATCGTTACTTGTTCATCTGTAGATCACTTTTCTATTAACTATTCAAGTGGTGCAACGGGTATAGGGATTAACTGCCAGGCAGAATATATTACTATTGAAGCTCATGATGCCAGTCATAATGTACTCACTACTTACACTGGTTCAATAAATCTAACAACAAGCACAACTAATGGCGACTGGTCAAAAACAATAACGGCAACTGATGCCAATGGAACTTTAGTACCCGGCACTGCTGATACAGGAAGTGCAACATATTCCTTTATTACCGCTGATTATGGTTCCATTATTTTAAACTTTAAAGATACTTATGCAGAAACTACTAACCTAAATGTTAATAGTAGCAGTATTTTAGAAACATCAAATTCTGCTGTTGCCAATGATGATTATGAAATTATTTTTGCATCAAGTGGTTTTATTTTTAATAACGATACTGACAGTAATACGACAATCCCTACCCAACTTTCAGGTAAAGATTCTGATGTTGGCTATAATGCTAAAGCCATAACACTTCAGGCTGTGCGACAATCAGATAGTGATCCTACACAATGTACTGCTGCACTCCTGAATAAAACTCTTAATATAGATTTTGCAGCTGAATGTCAAAATCCATCTAGCTGTGGAGCAGGCCAACTGTTCACTTTAAATGGCACCACTTTAACAGCAACCACAAATGATAATTTAGTCATTGGAAGTAGCAGTTACGATACTCGATCGGTTACTTTTGACGCGAACGGTAAATACAGTCTCGTTTTCAACTATCCTGAAGCAGGTTTAATTGAATTACATGCCCGACATAATATTTTATTGCCAGATGGTACAACACCATCAGGTAATTATATATCGGGCTCATCTTCTTTTGTTGTCAGGCCACTAGGACTTGCACTTAGTAACCTTTCATACGCAACCGATGCATCAGGAAGCCTCTTTAAAAAAGCCGGTGAAGACTTTATAACAACATTTACAGCCGTAAGATGGCAAGCCGCTGATGATGCCAATGATGATGGTGTTGCAGATAGCGGAGCAAATCTTACTGACAACACAACAACACAAAATTTTGGTAATGAAATCACACCTGTTATACCCGCAAACATAACAACGTCTGCTCCAACAGTAACATTAGTACCCAATGCTGGTACTCTAATAAACAACGCTAATAGCGCAAGCTTTACTAATGGAGTTGGTTCTAAAACGTATAACTGGAGTGAAGTAGGCATATTTAATTTTTCAACAACACTTACAAATTATTTAACAAGTGGCGATAATATTATTGGCTATGCACAAAACATTGGTCGATTTGTTCCCGATCATTTTAATACCTCTGTAACTGAAGGTTGTATAGCTGGTAATTTTACCTATTCTGGCCAACCTTTTACCGTTACTGCTACAGCAAAAAATGTAGCTGATGGAACTACAGCTAATTATCAAAATACTTTTGCTTTTGATACAGCCATTTCAAATGCGGGAGATGTTGCTAACTTTACAAATTACACAATTTCTGCCAATAGATTCAGTGGAGGTACAGGTTTCCAAAGTCCAGTAACCTTGGCTTATACTTTTCCAGCTAAAGAAACTATACCTGCAATACTTACATTACGTGCTCGTGATGCAGATACATCAACT
>JAUVGM010000074.1 GCA_030593785.1 Gammaproteobacteria bacterium
ACAGTATTAGGTCCTCGTTATGCAGAACGCCCAGGTGGTTACATGCGTGTTTTGAAATGTGGTTTCCGTACTGGTGATAAAGCGCCAATGGCTTATGTTGAACTTGTTGACCGTCCAATTGTTGAAGCTTCAGCAGAAACAGCGGAAGAAGTTGCAACGGTTGAATAACCGATATAAGTGATACTAAAAAAACCGGACTTGTTCCGGTTTTTTTGCGCCTAAATTTAGCTAATTAAACAAGTAGGATGGATCAAGGAACAACGCGACGGATCCATCATTTTTGTTGGTTCCGTCACTTTGTTCCTTGAACCAACCTACAATAAGCTTTTATTACTTAGCCTTTTCCAGCATCGGTTTGAGGTAATGACCGGTGTAGGAATCTTTACAATCAGCCACAGTTTCAGGGCTACCACAAACCACAACAGTTCCGCCTTTATTACCACCCTCAGGGCCCATATCAATAATCCAATCGGCGGTTTTAATCACATCAAGATTATGTTCAATAACCACTAAGGTATTTCCATGGTCGCGCAAGCGGTGTAAAACGGCGAGTAATTGCTCGATATCATGAAAATGTAAACCTGTTGTAGGTTCATCGAGAATATATAAGGTATTGCCTGTATCTCGTTTAGAAAGCTCACGAGATAATTTAACCCGTTGTGCTTCCCCTCCTGATAAGGTGGTCGCATTTTGACCTAAACGAATATAGGTGAGTCCAACATCAATTAAAGTTTGCAGTTTACGTTTTACAACGGGGATTGCATCAAAGAAAATAACGGCATCTTCGATGGTCATATCTAGAATTTCATAGATGTTCTTACCTTTGAATTTTATTTCCAGCGTTTCACGGTTATAACGTTTTGAATGACAAATATCACAAGGTACATAAATATCAGGTAAAAAGTGCATTTCAACTTTAATAACCCCATCACCCTGGCAAGCTTCACATCGACCCCCTTTAACATTGAAACTAAACCGTCCAGGGGTATAACCGCGCGCACGAGCTTCTGGTGTTGCAGAAAATAATTCTCTAATCGGAGTAAATAAACCGGTATACGTTGCCGGGTTTGAACGCGGAGTACGCCCAATAGCGCTTTGATCAATATCAACGACTTTATCAAACTGTCCGAGGCCAATAATCTCATCACATGGTGCCGGAGGGGTAGACGCGGAGTTAATTTCAGCCGCTGCATGGCGATATAATGTGTCATTAATAAGTGTTGATTTGCCTGAGCCGGAAACACCTGTAATCGCGGTCATTAAGCCAACGGGAATATCGATATCCACATTTTGTAAATTATTACCGCATGCGCCTCGAATTTTTAAAAGTCGTTCGGGATCAAATTTTGTTCGTGTTTTTGGTATCTCAATGCACTTCTTTCCGGATAAATATTGTCCGGTTAATGACGCTGGATTTGCCAATACTTCCTCTGGTGTTCCTTGAGCAATGATCTCACCACCATGAATTCCGGCGTAAGGACCAATATCAACAACATGATCTGCCATCATTATGGCTTCTTCATCATGCTCAACGACGATAACGGTGTTTCCAATATCACGAAGGTAAGTAAGTGTGTTTAAAAGTCGAGTATTATCTCGTTGATGTAAACCGATGGAGGGTTCGTCTAAAACATACATGACACCAACAAGTCCTGCACCAATTTGACTGGCAAGACGGATACGTTGTGCTTCACCACCGGATAAAGTATGTGCACCACGGCTGAGATTAAGATAATCCAGACCAACATTAATCAGGAATTCGAGTCGTTGGTTTATTTCTTTGACAATTTTTTCTGCAATTTCACCGCGCTTACCCGGCAATGTTAAATTTTTGAAAAAGTCAGCTGCGGTATCAATCGGCATTGCAGATATTTGCGGTAAGGTTTCTTCCGCAATATAAACGTGACGTGCCGCACGATTGAGACGTTGTCCATCACAATCGGGACAGGGTTGCTGGTTCATGTATTTAGCAAGTTCTTCGCGTACAACACTTGAGTCAGTGTCGTGGTAGCGTCGTTGCATATTTGGAATTATGCCTTCAAAAGCATGATCCTTAATTTTCTTGCCACCGCGATCATTGTTGTAAGTAAATTTAATGATCTCATCGCCACTGCCAAAAAGAATAAGCTGCTGAACTTCTTTTTTGAGTTCTTCAAAGGGCATGTCCATATCAAAACCATAATGCTGAGATAAAGACAGTAGCATTTGGTAGTAGTAAACATTGCGTCGATCCCAGCCTCGTATGGCACCACCAGAGAGAGCTGCATCAGGTTGTACTACAACTCGCTTAGGATCAAAAAACTCTTGCACACCAAGCCCGTCACAGCCTGGGCAAGCACCTGCGGGATTATTAAAAGAGAATATACGAGGCTCTAATTCAGTAAGTGAGTACCCACATTCAGGGCAAGCAAACTTGGCTGAGAAGACAATATCTGCTTGCTTACTATCATCCATATAACTAACACGAAGCAAACCATCTGAGAGTTTTAATACGGTTTCTATGGAGTCAGCCAGTCGGGTTTTTATATCATCACGGACTTTAAAGCGATCAACGACAGCCTCAATGGTGTGTTTCTTTTTCCGATCGAGTTTTTCAACTTGTTCAAGTTCCAACACTTTTCCATCAACCCGGGCACGAATAAAACCTTCTGCGCGTAGTCGCTCAAAGACTTGTTCATGTTCACCCTTGCGCTCTTCGACAAGTGGTGCGAGTAACATGAGTTTTGTACCTTCAGGGAGTTCTAATATATGGTCAACCATCTGGCTAATGGTTTGTGCGTTTAAAACAATATCGTGATCGGGACAGCGAGGTTCACCGGCCCGAGCAAATAATAATCTCAGATAATCATAAATCTCTGTAATTGTGCCGACAGTTGAGCGCGGGTTATGTGACGTTGATTTTTGTTCGATTGAAATAGCGGGGGATAAGCCTTCAATATGATCAACATCAGGCTTTTCCATAACAGAAAGAAACTGACGCGCATAAGCTGATAAAGACTCAACATAACGACGTTGGCCTTCTGCATATATGGTGTCAAAGGCCAGTGAAGATTTACCTGAGCCGGATAAGCCTGTTATGACAATAAGCTTGTCGCGGGGCAAATCAATATCAATATTTTTTAGGTTGTGGGTGCGAGCACCACGTATATGAATGGTATCCATCAAATTCTTCGTTTTATCGTTTGTTTAATCGGGCAACCTGCTAATATACGCGTTTCCTGTCCCGATAGGAAAATTTCTAATAAATAAATTCTGATACATCGCTAATTAAGCCGATTTTATTAGCGATAGGGTTTGTTTTGGCAAAACGAAGTGAATATTTAAGAAGCTGGATAGAAATAGTATGTCCCTTAACCTGGAAAAAATGACTTCCCTTGAAAAACGTGTCGCGATGTCGCTATCGGCTATATTCGCCTCGCGTATGTTAGGGCTGTTCATGATCCTGCCTGTTTTTGCCATTTATGCTGAAGATCTTGATGGTTTTTCGCCTACTCTGGCTGGGCTCGCCATTGGAATATATGGCCTGACTCAGGCGATTTTCCAGATACCAATGGGCTTGTTATCTGATCGAGTCGGTCGTAAGCCCGTTATTATTGGTGGCTTAATTATTTTTGCTATTGGTAGTGTTGTTGCTGCAATGGCGGACTCAATTACAGGTGTCATTATTGGGCGTGCATTGCAAGGTGCCGGCGCCATTGCCAGCGCGATTATGGCGTTAGCAGCCGATCTCACTCGGGAAGAACACCGTATTAAAGTCATGGCCTCCATCGGCATGAGTATTGGAATATCTTTTGCCCTGGCATTGGTTTTTGGACCTATGCTGCATGGTTGGTTTGGTGTTGAAGGTATTTTCTGGATTACCGCTATTCTGGCACTTGGTGGAATTGGGGTTGCTAAATATTGGGTACCGACACCCATACTGAGTCGTTTTCACCGTGATGCCGAAGTTGAGATAAGCTGGTTCCGACAGGCTTTGGCTGATCCACAATTATTACGCTTAGACACCGGTATTTTTATTCTGCATTTTATTTTAGTGAGTATGTTTGTGGTGATGCCGGTCGTTTTACGTGATCAACTGGGTTTTTCACTAGAACAGCACTGGCAACTTTATTTACCGGCTTTATTTTTTGGTGTTTTGACAATGGTGCCGTTTATTATTCTGGCCGAGAAAAAACGTAAGATAAAACAAGTACTTGTTGGTGCTATCTTTGTTTTATCCGTGAGCCAGTTAGGTCTGCCACTATTTACAGACTCTTTGGTAGGCTTTGGGATCATGTTATGGTTGTTCTTTTCCGCATTTAATTTATTGGAAGCCAGCATGCCGTCACTCGTTGCCAAATTGGCGCCGGCAGCACATAAAGGGACGGCGATGGGCGCATATTCCACCGCGCAATTTTTAGGTGTATTTTTAGGTGGTTTAACGGGTGGAACGTTAAGTGAATTTTATGGCATAAGTGGTGTTGCCAGTTTTAATGTTATGCTGCTCATGGTATGGGCTGGTTTGGCTATCACCATGAAAAAGCCTTTTTTCTTTACCAGTTACCTATTAAACGTGGGTAAAATAACAGAAGAAGAGGCCGAAGAAATTTTAAAAGAGTTATCTGCTGTTAGCGGTGTGGTTGATGTTACCGTCATTGCTGAAGATGGTATCGCCTACCTGAAAATTGATAAGGACCATGTGAATATGGATGAACTGCATCGATTTGCTGCAGAGGAAGAAGTAAAAATTTAATAACGGTTTTAATATACTAAAAGTGTAACGACATAATAGTTTAGAAAATTGGAGAGAAGAGTATGGCCAGGGGTGTAAATAAAGTAATTTTAATTGGTAATTTAGGGCAAGATCCTGAAGTGAAATATATGCCGAATGGGAATGCTGTGGCGAACATTACAGTAGCAACCAGTGAAAGCTGGAAAGATAAAAATACCGGTGAGCAAGTCGATAAAACGGAATGGCATCGTGTTGTATTCTTTCGTCGTTTAGCTGAAATTGCAGGTGAGTATCTAAAGAAAGGTTCTAAGGTTTATATCGAAGGCAAATTGCAAACGCGTAAGTGGCAGGATAAAAACGGTAAAGACAATTGGACCACAGAAATCATTGCTAACGAAATGCAAATGTTAGATTCACGAGGCGGCGGTAGTAGTGATTTTAATCAGGCTGCACCATCTCAATCTGCACCACAGTCGGCTCCTTCTCAAGCGGCTCCGGCACCTGTAAATAATGATTTTGATGATGATATTCCATTCTGATTGAGATAAAGCTTTAAGTGGTAAATTTGAAAAGGGAGTCTTGAGGCTCCCCTTTTCGTTTCTGAAATAAAGAAAGTTTTTTTACTTTTCTTTATTTATAGGTAGTTCAAAATAAAACGTGGTTCCTTTCCCTATACTTGTCTCAAAACCAATTCTTCCTCCGAGGTTTTCAATAATCATTTTTGAGATACTCAACCCTAATCCTGTTCCGCCAACTTCGCGAGTATCGCCGCTATCGGATTGAGTAAATTTTTCAAATAATGTGTCTTGAAAATCTTCGGGAATCCCCGGGCCGAAATCTTTAACGGAAACGCGTAATATTCCGTTATCAATAGAAGTAGAAATCTCAACAGGAATATCTTTGGGTGAATATTTTGCCGCATTGGATAACAGGTTACTCATAACTTGCTCTAACCGGTCTATATCTGCGGTTATCATTATATTGTCATGACACCAAGTACATTTAAATGTAGTACTGTATTTTTTTGCATATTCCTGGTTAAGTTCAATAGTATTTTGAATAAAAGGTTTGATTTCAAAAGGTTCAAGCATAAAGTTAACTTCACCTGATTCCAGTTTTGAAACATTGAGAATACTGTTAATTAACGTTAATAAGCGTTCTACATTACGATTGGCAACATCAAGCATTGTTGCAGCTTGCTCGGGAAGTTTAAGGTTAAAACCTTTTGTTATGAGATCTAATGAACCCTTAATTGCCGTTAAAGGTGTACGAAGTTCATGACTGACAGTTGCAACAAACTCATCTTTTAGTCGATCAATTTTTTTACGTTCAGTGATGTCACGGATAACACCGGTAAATAAAAGTTCATTATTGATTTCTTTAACATTAAAAACTACATCAATAGGAAATTCGTTACCATTTTTCTTTTTACCAAACAGCTCACGGTTTTTACCAACAACGAAAGACTCACCATTATTTTTAAAATTTTCCATATAATGGTCATGTGAATTTGCAAAGTCCTGAGGCATTAGTATTTTTATCGATAGACCAATGATTTCATCAGAATTATATTCAAATATATTTTCTGCACCATGGTTAAAGGATTGAATGATACCGAGTTTATTAAGAGTAATAATGGCATCGGGAGTGGTATCAAGAATGGCGCGTAATCTTTTTCCTTCATTTTCAAGTACATTGAGTGTTCCTTGAAGATTGTTTTGGTATGCTTTTATATTTTCATGCATTAGTTTGAATGTCTGACTAAGCTCACCAATTTCATCGTTCGAGTTAATGTCAGGGAATGTGGTTGTGTAGTTTCCTTTTGATATTTGAGACGTTATATTTTTAAGTTTTGTAATCGGTGTAAATATCCATGATGTTTGTAAAATAAAACTGAATGCTGCGATAATAACAAAAAGAAAAATAGAAAAAATACTTAATTGATAAATGTTTTTCAGTTCTTTATTTTTTGCACCTTTCCAGTCAGTATGTAAAGTGATGTAACCAAAAACTTCATCATTTTCTTCAATCGTAATCTTTATTTTAAGTAAAGTGTTTGTGTCTTTCGGTTTGCTGGAGAAAATAGGGTAGAGTTGTTTGTGATCAGGATCATTGAGTTGTATGTAACGCCACTCATTTTGGTGAATGATTTGTGAGTTTTCAAAAATAGTATGTAATTCTGCTAAGTCATTAGCTAGCATGTTTTGAATAATACTTGGGTTAAGTGTTTTAAGTATATTGGTTTGGTCTTGAATAAAATCTTGCTTTGCTTTTTCTAATTGATTTGGTTGCCAGATAAATAATAGTACACAGATGATAACTGCCTGCCCTAAAAGCAGCGGAAGTAACAGTTTTTTACGAATGCCAAATCTTAATTGCATGCTGTTATATTTTTATTTTACGTAAAATTTTTCAAGATTGAATTTTTTAAGCGGGGTATAGTCAGACATCTTTGCCTCGCCAATTTTTTTCATGGGTACTTTTGCAAGTAAAGAACGGCCTATGACATTTTCACCCAATGCTAAAAATGTATTTTTAATTTGTTCTCTTACTTCAGCAGAAACGCGCGGATGAGCTGCGAGTGGGTGCGGTGCAACGCTGGGTGTTTTGTGTAATATTTTTAATGCACCTTTAATATTATCTCTTTGTTGATTTAAGGTTTTTTGTACTCCACCACCAGCTGAGGTTTGTTTAACGACAACATTAAGATAAACAGAACTATGTGTTTTTACATATATAGGTTTGAATTTAACTTTATAGTCATTAGTGAGGTTGGCTCGCATTAATAATGACGCACCTAATGCATTGGGTGCAGGGAAAGCAATTTTTTTACCATTAAGATCTTTTACTGAATTTATTCCACTATCCTGCCGAACTACAAGAATGCCATGAAGTTTTCTACCATTGTCTCGAACTAAAGGAATATAACCCTGAGAATCTTTTGCCAGTAATATGTGGTAAGGATTCATATAGGCAAAGTCGAATTTGCCGGCATTAAATTCATTTTCAAAATCTGGAATGGTGGGTGAACCGATGAGTTTTAGTTTAATGCCAGTATTTTTTTCAATTTCATTAAGAATGGGATTCCATATTTTTCGGATATGGCGAATTTCAAATTGTGGAACAATACCAATAGTATAAGTGCGCTTTTTTTCAGCTTGCACACTGATTGAGAAAAGACTGGAGATTAGAAATAGGAAGAAAAGTGGAATTTTTTTGTTCATGTTTGCCATCCATAACTTATATTGAGTATCAATAGGCTATTTATCGGCATTTTCTCTCGATAGTTTAGGAAATGGGAGGCTAGTTTCGGTACCGGAGTCACTTTAATTTTGATAGCTCATGCTTTATTGACTATCACCCTAAATTTAAAGAATTTTACTTTAAAGAGTTAGGTGACTCCGGTACCTCTCATAAAACTAAAGGATTAAATGTGTGGGATTAGTGGTTACGGTTAACTGAGAAGTTGGCAAGAAAAATCAATGCCTCTTTGTAGTTTGAGTCGGGTAAAAACTCGAGCGCAGCGATGGCTAGTTTAGCTTCATTTTTTGCGCAATCTGATGTGTAGTCAATCGCGCCCGAATTATGAATTGCTTCATGAATCTGTTCTATTTTATCTAGTCCGCCAGTTTCAATGGCTTCTTTAACCATTTTGGCTTGTTCTTTAGTGCCATTTTGCATGGTGTAAATAAGCGGTAAGGTTGGTTTGCCTTCAGCCAGGTCATCACCCAGATTTTTGCCCATATCTTCGGCTGATGAGGTGTAATCCAGTACATCATCAATGAGTTGAAAGGCGCAACCTAACTGCATGCCATATTGTGCCATGGCTTGCTGTTCCTCAGCAGGACGGTCACAAATAACGGCTCCTAATTCAGAAGCGGCTTCAAATAATTTGGCCGTTTTACTGTGAATA
>JAUVGM010000228.1 GCA_030593785.1 Gammaproteobacteria bacterium
ATGCCTAACGATGCCGCGGCGGCAGTCCAGCGCTGATCTATCGCCGTATGAAATAATATGTCACGACTAGCCGGTACGTTTAGCCAGGCATTTTCCGATATCTCGTATTCTATTTGATCTTCACCCCAGCCGGCATAACCGAGAGTAATAATAAAATTTTTCGGTGGCTTGTTGTCGGAGTCATACCCATCTGCAATGGCCTGAATAATATCCTGTGACATGGTTAAGCCAATATCTTTGGTCACCGAGAGGGTGCTTTCCCATTCACCAATCGGGCTGTGAAGAATAAAACCACGATCGATTTCAACCGGGCCACCATCAAAAATAGGATAGTTCAGCGTATCCATATCAGTAATTTCAATATCAAGTTGCTCGCAAAGATCGGCAAAAGTGAGATCAGTTGGACGGTTGATAACGATGCCCATTGCACCTTCTGCATTGTGCTCACAAATATAACTTACACTTTTTTCAAAATTCGGATCATTAAGACTTGGCATAGCAATCAGAAAATGATTACAGAGTGAAAAATTATCTGACATTGCGTGCTCGAATTAATTTGCCCATAGTGTCTAAAGTATTGATGAGAGATAACGTTATATCAAGCGACATTTTAGTGTCCTTGCGAGCATTGCGCGGCAATCTCATGATAAAAACCTCTTTTTTGGCAGATTGCTTCGTTGTACTCGCAATGACGAGGAATTTTTATTGATTCGATGTCTGTAAGCGACTGCCTTGCTGGAAACGCCAAACCCGCGGAATATGTAAGACATCAGTATCTTTAAGAATATCTTTGGTTAACGGTGGGAAGGGAGCAGCCATATTTACAATTCGTAAAGCGGCCTGGTCCAGCTCACGGTAACCCGAAGAACGAGTGATACGTGCAGAATGAATGCTGCCATCAGGATTGATCGCAACATCGAGTAATAAGCTACCTGTAATTTTATTTCTTGTTACTAATTGGGGGTAGTTAAGATTTCCAATACGCTCGACCTTGGCTCGCCATGCATCCATGTAGCTGGCAAAGTGATATTTTTTCGCATTAGCACCATGCACCCAGGTGTGTTTAGGTGTTTGCTGGTAGGCTTCTTTTAATTTATTAATTTCCGCACTGAGTTTAGCTATTTGCTGGCTACGCTCAAATAGCTGAGCCGCGGTCAAACTTTTTGTGGTGACCGGTGTTTCTTCTTTAAATTTTTGACTGTTAATCTTTTGATTAGACTGATCAACGCTCATTAATTCAGTTTGTTTTTGTGCTTCTTTAAAATGCGGTGGTGTCATTGCGCGACGACTATTGGGCGCAAAGCCTTTTTCCGGAATAGGCAATGGATTTGAGAAAGGACTACTAGGTCGGCTTTTGCTTTGTTGCGTACCACCACCCAGTTGATTGGCTTGTGCAAGATAATCAGCTTCTTCGGGTTCTTCTGTTGAACGCTGGTGAACTAACGTTATTTCCATTGTTGTGATGACATCATCATTGCTGTCCATCAAATCAAAACTAATCCCTAAAATTAATATCGCGTGAATAGCGAGAGCAAAAAAGATGGTCAGGCTCATGCGATCGCTTTGTGTTACCGCGACAGGATTAATTGTTGGGTTATTCATATTCATAATTTAAATTATAAACTAACACGTTCTACAATTTCACGAGCTTGTTCAAGTTTTAATCGTTTTTGCATTGCGGAAGAAATATGTAGTTTTCCATTTTCATCAATGAGTAAAACATATTTTATGCTCATTGCTTTTGCAATTTCTACCCACTGTTTTGGTCCTGCGATAAAAAGAGCGGTTGCTGCTGCATCAGCGGTTGCAGCATTTTTATGTAATACCGTAACCGATTGCGTTCCAACGGCAGGGTAACCTGTTCGGGGATCGATAATGTGATGAAAGTGCTTGTCCTTATTTTTATTTTTAAAATAACGCTCGTAGTCGCCTGAAGTAAATGCAGCTTCGTTATCGTTCAGATCAAGAGAAGCAACAATCGAATCTTTTTTATCTGATTCGGATTGTGGATTAAAACGTGGATCTCGAATAGCGACTTTCCAGGGACGATCACCATGCCTGCCAATGACTTTAAGATCGCCACCTGTATCAATGAGTGCGTTATGAATACCTTGTCGCTTTAGATATGAAAGTAAACGATCAATCGCTACTCCTTTTGCAACACCACCAAGATCAATTTTTACCGCAGCATTGTTAGTGTTCATTCGAACACCATTGATGCTGATGTTTTCCAGAGTCGGATTTTGTTTTACCAGCTTTTGTATTTCTTTATCGGATGGCTGTATTCCTGGCTGGTTGTGACTATGAAAACCCCATAAAGCAATCAGTTTCCCAATAGCAGGGTTGAATAGATGGTTACTTTTTATCGCCAGATCTTTAGCGATATGAACAACATCTAATACACTGGGGGATGCTGAAAATTCTGTTTTGTATGGCAGCAAACTATTGATGCGCATTAATGAGCCGGGCTCCCAGACATGCCAAACCCGGTGCATAATCGCAAGATCTTCACGGATATGACGAAAAGATTTTTCAGCCGTATTATCATCTACATCAAGCAAAGTAACATTAATGATAGTACCAAAGGCAATGAAACTGTCATGATGTTCACTGGGCTGCTGTTGGCAAGAGCTGCTAAGAGCGGCAAAAATAACTAAAGTAAGTAAGGTATAAAAACGATTCAAATAGAAGTGAGGCACAACATATCCCGATATATTTATTTTTTAATTTTGGCTGTTAATTCTTTTGTTCTGCAATCCAGTCCATTAATAATGCACTGATATTAATATTAAATTGCTTATCTAGTTCACGAATACAGGTAGGGCTGGTGACATTCACCTCGGTGAGGTAATCACCAATAACATCAATACCAACAAAAATAAGCCCCTTTTCTTTTAATAGCGGGGCAACTTGCTCGCATATCCAACGATCACGATCGGTAAGTTCAATGCCAACACCTTCACCACCTGCGGCAAGGTTAGCACGTGTTTCACCTTTAGCTGGAATACGCGCTAGCGCATAAGGTACGGGCACTCCATTTATCAACAGAATACGTTTATCGCCTTTTTTAATTTCAGGAATAAACCGCTGTGCCATGGTTAGCTTGGTGCCATGTTCAGTTAAGGTTTCAATAATGACACTGAGGTTAGCGTCTCCCTCTTTGATACGAAAGACTGAAGCCCCACCCATACCGTCTAATGGTTTAAGAATGATGTCTTTGTGTTCTTTATAAAAGGCCTTGATGTGTTCCGCCTGTGACGAAACTAGCGTGGGCGGCATACATTGAGAAAAGTTATTAGTGAACAGCTTTTCATTCGCATCACGTAAGCTTTGCGCTTTGTTGATGATGATGGTGCCTTTTTCTTCGGCTTTTTCCAGAATGTATGTACTGTATATATAGTTCATATCAAACGGTGGATCTTTACGCATTAAAATAGCATCAAGAGAATCCAGCGTCAGATCTTCCGCAGCGTTTAATTGAAACCAGTTATCTGCGTCGTTAAAGACTTTAAGTTTTTTCATGTTTGCACGTGCGACATCATGTGCAATATAGAGATCAGCTTGCTCCATGTAATAAAGCTCCCAACCGCGAGATTGAGCTTCCAGTAACATGGCTAAAGTACTGTCTTTTTTGAAATTGATGCCCTCAATAGGGTCCATCACAACGCCAATTTTTAGTGACATAGGCTAATTCTTACTTTTGTGTTGAGTTAAGGGCTGTTCTATCACCGCACTATACCGTTAGTTATCCAATAGGTCATGGTGATATTTTCTTAAGTTAGAGGTAAATTTGCCGATATTTAAAGCTGAGCATTTAAAAAACCGCTAAATAATGTTTTTTAAATACTATTTTATGACTTAAAATGCAGGTTATTAGTACGTCTTTTATTGTTTCTAATATGAGAAGGTAAAAAGGCAATTATCCTATAGATAATAAATACTTATGGAATAATGTTAAAATCTGTGTTAAATATATTACCCAAATGTGACAAAGTTTGCATATTTTCGTGTGAGAATGATAAAGCGAATAAAATCATATGGTTAGGTATACATTAGGATGTTGGCAGAACAAACAATGAGTGATGGATTTCAAGGTCTGAAAGTGATGGTGATTGACGACAGTAAGACAATTCGTCGAACTGCGGAAACATTATTGAAAAAAGCTGGCTGTGAGGTATTTACCGCAACAGACGGTTTTGAAGCGCTTTCAAAAATTACCGATCATAAACCGGATATTATCTTTGTTGATATTATGATGCCGAGACTTGATGGGTACCAGACGACAGCATTAATTAAAAATAATAAAGTATTTAAAAATACCCCTGTTGTTATGTTATCGAGCAAAGATGGGCTTTTTGACCGGGCTCGTGGCCGTATTGTGGGTTCAGAACAATATCTGACCAAACCCTTTACTAAAGATGAATTACTAAGTGCTATCCAGACACTTGTGCTGGATTAGTGTGTTGTTATCTCTGAAATAATTTTCAGAGTATTAATTAAAACCTTACGCCGTAACATTTTGGAAT